>JBQGEH010000704.1:0-8381 GCA_052039515.1 Nakamurella sp.
CCGGTGCGCACCGCGTTGATGGACGCGGGCATCGAGTACGACTCGGCCGACCCTACGTTCGTGCCGTCGCTGAACGTGCCGGTGGACCTCGAATCCGCGCGCAAGGTGCTCAAGCTGATCGACGCGATCGAGGACCTGGACGACGTGCAGAACGTCTACACCAACGTGGAGATCCCCGACGACGTCGGGGCACTGCTGGACGAGGACGAGTAGCAGCGGCACCCTACGGCCGCGGTGGGTGCCCCCGACCGCGGCCGTCGTGCGTTCCGGGACCGACCGGGCGGGTCAGGAGCGCTGCGCGGGGATCCGGCCGGGACCGGTCCCGCTCGGGCACCGCTCGTGCACGAAGCCGTCGCCGTCCTTGTGGATCTGGTCGGCGAGGGTGATGCGGACGCCGCAGCGGGCGCAGGTGATCTTGGCGCGGCGCGACGAGCGCGGCCGCAGGGACAGGAACGACATCTCAATCCTCGGCTTCGTACACGGTTGCTGACCTGGAGAGGGCCTCGTCGCCCGCCGAACGTGTGAACCCCCCGCTGTGGGGGGTCTGTGTCGTGACCGAGGGTAGCAACCCTCACCCGGATGCCCCAAGGGACCCCGCCGGTGGCGCCCGACCCGAAGCCGCGGACCACGGCCGGGCCCGGGCGTGGCGTGGCTGTCGTGCCGTCGGCGCGCCGGTAGCGTGACCGGGCGTACAGGTGTTCGGTCGCGACGACCGGCGGGAACGGGGGAGCGGCGTGCGGGTGCTGGGCGTCGATCCGGGGTTGACCCGGTGCGGGGTCGGCGTGGTCGACGGTGGTCCGGGCCAGAAGCCCGTCCTCGTCGACGTCAGCGTGGTGCGCACCCCCTCCCAGTCCGACGTGTCGCACCGGCTGCTGACGATCGCCGCGCACGTCGAGGCGGCCCTGGACCGGCACGCCCCGGACGCGGTCGCGATCGAGAAGGTGTTCAGCCAGCGCAACGTCTCGACCGTCATCGGTGTCGCGCAGGCCACCGGGGTGGTCGCGGTGATCGCCGCCCGCCGCAACATCCCCGTCGCCTGGCACACCCCGAGCGAGGTCAAGGCCGCGGTCTCCGGCAACGGGGCCGCCGACAAGGACCAGGTCACCGCGATGGTGATGCGGCTGCTCCGGCTCACCGCCGCACCGAAACCGGCCGACGCGGCCGACGCACTGGCGCTCGCGGTCTGCCACCTCATGCGCGCCCCGCTGCAGGCCCGGCTGGCGAGGGCGGCGCAGCTGGCCGAGCTCGCCGCCGCCCGGAGCGCCCGGTGATCGCCTCCGTCCGCGGCACCGTGCTGTCGGTGGCGCTGGACCGGGTGGTCGTCGAGGTCGGCGGCGTCGGGCTCGCCGTCCGTGCCACCCCGACGACGTTGGCCACCCTGACCCGCGGCCAGGACGCCTACCTCGCGACCACACTGGTCGTGCGCGAGGACTCGCTGACGCTGTTCGGGTTCGGCTCCGACGAGGCCCGCGACCTGTTCGAACTGGTCCAGTCGGTCACCGGCGTCGGGCCCAAGATCGCCCTCGCGCTGCTCGCCGTCTTCACCCCCGACGAGCTACGGCACGCCCTCGGGTCGGGGGACGTCGCCGCCCTGACGCGCGCGCCGGGCATCGGCCGCAAGGGCGCCGAACGGCTGGTGCTGGAGCTCCGCGACAAGGTCGGCGTCCTGCCGGGCACCGGCGCGAAGCCCGCGGCCGCGGGCCCGACCGTGCTGTGGCGGGACAAGCTGGTCGAGGCGCTCACCGGGCTCGGCTGGACGGCCAAACAGGCCGGCGACACCGTCGACAGCCTCGCCGCCGACACCGACGACCCGGCCGTGCGCACCGGCGACGTCGGGGTGCTGCTGCGCCGGGCGCTCGCCGTGCTGGGCGGCAAGCGGTGACCGCCTTCGCCGGCGGTGACCCGGCCGACGACCATCTGGTGTTCGCCGGGGAGCTGCCCGGGGACGAGGTCGACGGCTCGCTGCGGCCGAAGAGCCTGGGCGAGTTCGTCGGTCAGGCCCGCGTCCGGGAACAGCTCGAGCTGGTGCTCACCGGGGCCAAGATGCGCGGCGCCGTCCCCGACCACGTGCTGCTGGCCGGCCCGCCCGGCCTCGGGAAGACCTCGCTGGCCATGATCATCGCCGCCGAGCTCGGCAGCTCGCTGCGGCTCACCTCCGGTCCGGCGCTGGAACGGGCCGGTGATCTCGCGGCGATGCTGTCCAACCTGGTCGAGGGCGACGTCCTGTTCATCGACGAGATCCACCGGATGGCCCGCCCCGCCGAGGAGATGCTGTACCTGGCGATGGAGGACTTCCGGGTCGACGTCATCGTCGGCAAGGGTCCGGGGGCCACCTCGATCCCGCTGGAGATCGCGCCGTTCACGCTGGTCGGCGCGACGACGCGGTCCGGTCAGCTGACCAGCCCGCTGCGCGACCGCTTCGGCTTCACCGCGCACATGGAGTTCTACGAGCCGGCCGACCTGCGGCAGATCATCAGCCGCTCGGCCGGCCTCCTCGGCGTCGACCTGCGTCCGGACGGCGCCATCGAGATCGCCCGCCGCTCCCGCGGCACGCCCCGGATCGCCAACCGGCTGCTGCGCCGGGTGCGCGACTTCGCCCAGGTCCGCGCGGACGGGGCGATCACGAAGGAGACCGCCCGCGCCGCGTTGGACGTCTACGACGTCGACGAGCTGGGGCTGGACCGGCTGGACCGGGCGGTGCTGTCGGTGCTGTGCCGCTCGTTCGGCGGCGGGCCGGTCGGGCTCACCACGCTGGCGGTCGCGGTGGGGGAGGAGCCGACCACGGTCGAGGAGGTGTGCGAGCCGTTCCTCGTCCGGGTCGGGATGCTGGCCCGGACCCGCAACGGCCGGATGGCCACCGCCGCGGCCTGGGATCACCTCGGCCTGACCCCGCCGGACGATTCGCCGGGCGGTCAGTCGCTGCTGTTCACCACCCCACCGGAGTAGTCGCGCGCCTGCCCCGCGGGCCGTTTCGCCGACCCTCGGTGACGGGTCCCTCCGGTAGGCTGAGTCGACATCCTGACCTGCACCACCGGGGTCGCCCGCACTTCGCCGGGCGCCGCGGTCCACGGTGCGGGACACCCGAAGACGTCGGCGACGCGACCGTGCCCGGCGCGGTCGTCCCCGCATGCGACCCGGGCCAGGCACCGAAGAGGGAGAGACATGGATTCCAACGGAATGTTGATGATCGTGCTGCTGCTGTTCGTCGGCGGCATGCTGTTCCTGTCGTCGCGGACCCGCAAGAAGCAGCTCGCCGCGCAGCAGGAGAAGCTCAACTCGATCGTCCCCGGGGTTCGGGTGACCACGATCGCCGGCCTGCAGGGCACGGTCACCGCGATCGCCGACGACACCATGGAGCTGGAGATCGCGCCGGGGGTGCGCACCACCTGGTTGCGCGCGGCCGTCCGCGACGTGGTCGTCGCCCCGGACGCCAGTGACGCGGTCGACCTGGACGCCGCCTACGGCGCGGGTGACCCGCACGTCAGCCTGAGCAAGGACACCGACGCCGACGCCTATCGCGCCGATGGTGACAACCGCCACAAGGATCTCGGCTAAGCTGGCCGATCGCGACTCTCTGTCGCTCGGCGGTCACCGCACGGCGTAACCCGCCAGGTGGTGCACCGCCGCGCCGACCGGAGCCAGCTCCACGCCGGTACGACGACGTCGTCCGGAGTCCAGCGTCGCCGTCCGGCCCGGGGGGATCCGTCCTACACGGGGCCGGCCGGCGGCGTGCACATGAGGGGAAAGCGTTCACGTGGCAACACCGGCCGGCCAGTACAGGCCCTGGCGACTCATCGGGACCTTCGTCGCGCTGACGGCGATCCTCTACGGCCTGGTGTTCTTCACCGCCGGTTCCAATGCCCCGAAACTCGGCATCGACCTCCAGGGCGGCACCCGGATCACCCTGACGGCCCAGTCCAGCGACAACTCGACGCCCACCCGGCAGTCGATGCAGCTGGCCCGGGACATCATGGAGCGCCGCGTCAACGGCTCCGGTGTGGCCGGCGCCCAGGTGCAGATCGACGGCACCAACCAGCTGATCGTCACGGTCCCCGGCACCCAGGACCTGACCAACCTGACCCGTTCCGCGCAGCTGTCGCTGCGGCCGGTGGACTGGGACCCGACCACGCAGAGCAGCACCGTCACCCCGCCGACCGCGGGGGCGACCGTCGCCCCGACCGGTGAGACCAGCGCCGCCGAGACCGGGGCCACCGCTCCCGCCACCACCGACGCGACCGCGGCGCCCACCACCGAGGCACCGGCGAGCCAGGGCCTGCGCGGCACCTTCGCCGCCCAGGCGCAGCGGACCACCGATCCGGCCGCCACCACCGGCGCGGAGAGCACCGACACCGCCGCCACCGACACCAGCGCCGCGACCGGCACCGACGTCACGACCACCGACGCGACCGGGACGGATGCGACCGGGACGGACGCGACGGGCACCGACAGCACCGGCACCGCCAGCACCCCGGCGACCGTGTCGTTCCCGGCGTCCAGCGACCCGAACGTCCCCACCCAGCCGGCCTCCACCGTGCAGACGGACTGGACGACGTGGCAGAGCGAGATGCAGACCGCGCTGCTCAGCGGCCTGAGCTGCGCCCAGATCAACCAGTACGCGGGCCTCGACGACCCGGCCAAGCCGCTGGCGTCCTGCGACACCACGACCGGCCTGCCGTACATCCTGGCGCCGGTGCTCATCCAGGGCGACCAGGTCGACACCGCCACCTCGGGCTACGACTCCGCGCAGGGCTGGGCGGTCAACCTGAAGTTCAAGAGCGAGGGCTTCACCCAGTGGGCGGCCTACACCACCGCCAACGTCGGCAAGCGGGTCGCCTTCGTCCTCGACGGTGAGGTCATCACCGCGCCGACCATCCAGGGCGCGATCACCACCGACACCCAGATCACCGGCCAGTTCACCCAGGCCACCGCGACCGACCTCGCGAACTCGCTGAAGTTCGGCGCGCTGCCGCTGGCCTTCGAGCGGTCGTCGTCGGACTCGGTCACCGCCGAGCTCGGCCTGTCCTACCTGCGGGCCGGCCTCATCGCCGGTGGCATCGGACTGCTGCTCGTCGTCATCTACTGCCTGGTCTACTACCGGCTGCTCGGCGTCATCACCATCCTGTCGCTGATCCTGTCGTTCGGGCTGGTCTACGCGGTGATGGTGCTGCTCGGCCGGTGGATCAACCTGTCGCTGGACATGGCCGGCATCGCCGGTCTGATCATCGCCAAAGGCATCACCGCGGACTCGTTCGTCGTGTACTTCGAACGCATCAAGGACGAGGTCCGCGAGGGCCGCACGTTCCGCTCCGCGGTGCCCCGCGGCTGGACCCGGGCCAAGCGCACCATCCTGTCCGCCGACGCGGTGTCGTTCCTGGCCGCGGCCATCCTCTACGCGCGGGCCGTCGGTGACGTCAAGGGCTTCGCGTTCACCCTGGGCCTGTCCACCGTGCTCGACCTGGTCGTCGTGTTCCTGGTGACCCACCCGCTGGTGGCGCTGGCCTCCGGCCGCAAGATCTTCTCCTCGCCGACCTGGTCCGGACTGGGGTCGGTCGCCGACGCCGGTCAGGAACAGCGGGCTTCGGCGTCGTCCTTCGTGAAGGAAGCAGTGAAGCGATGACCACCTCCACGTCGACGACCCCGACGGCTCCCGCACCGAAGGTGCCGACCACCCACCGGCGCAGCTTCATCAACCGGCTCACCACCGGCACCGGCGCCTTCGACGTCATCGGGCACCGGAAGAAGTACTACATCGTCTCCACCGTGCTGGTCGTGGTGTCGATCGCGCTGATCATCATCCGCGGCTTCAACTTCGGCATCGACTTCGCCGGCGGCACCCGCGTCCAGTTCCCGGCGTCCACCTCGATCTCCAACCAGCAGGTCGCCGAGGCGGTGACCGGCAGCACCGGGGTCGAGCCGGACGCCGTCCAGACCGTCGGCACCGGCGCCTCGGCCACCTTCCAGGTGCAGACGACGACGCTGGACGCCGACCAGGTGGTGTCGCTGAAGCAGGCGCTCGCGTCCGCGTTCAACCTGTCCACCGAGCAGATCTCGGACTCCGCGGTGTCGGAGACCTGGGGTGGCGAGATCTCCCAGCGGGCGGTCATCGCCCTGGTGGTGTTCCTGCTGGCGGTGAGCGCGTTCCTGTGGCTGCGCTACGAGCGGCGGGTCGCCATCGGCGCGGTCGCCGCGGTGCTGCACGACGTCGTCATCACCGCCGGGGTGTACGCACTCGTCGGCTTCGAGGTCACCCCGGCCACGGTCATCGGCCTGCTCGCCATCCTCGGCTTCTCCATCTACGACACCGTCGTGGTCTACGACAAGGTCCAGGAGAACACCAAGGGGCTGACCAGCCTGCTGCGCCGCAACTTCGAGGAAGCGGCCAATCTGGCCGTGAACCAGACGATCATGCGCTCGATCAACACCACGGTCATCGCGCTGCTGCCGGTGGCCGGCCTGCTCGTCGCGGGTGTCGCCATCCTCGGCTCGGGGACGCTGAAGGACCTCGCGCTGGTGCAGCTCGTCGGCATGCTGGTGTCCGGCTACTCGTCGGTGTTCCTGGCCGTCCCGATCGCCGTCGACCTGCGGCTGCGGGACCCGCTGATCAAGGCGCACACCGCCCGGGTCGCCGCCCGGCGCAAGGCCGAGGGCATCATCGTCGACGCCGACGGCGACCCCATCGGGCGGGTGCCCGGCACCGGTCCGACCGCCGAGGACGGCACCCCGGCGCGGGTCCTGCCGGGCGTCGACGGACCCACCGCCGCGCCCAAGCCCGGGGTCAAGCCGCAGCGCACCGCGACCCGCCCGGCCACGGGTACCCCGCGACGCGCCGGCTCGACGCCGGTCGGCAAGGCCGCCCGGCCGTCGGGCAAGCGCGCCCGCCCGTGATCCCGTTCCCGCCGGTCGGCCGACGGGTCGACCTGTCCGGGCACGACAGCGCGTCGGTCACCGCGTCCGCGGCGGCGGCGATCGAGCGGCTGACCCGGGTGGTGCCGGACTTCCCGGTCCCCGGGGTGCTGTTCCGCGACGTCACCCCGGTGCTCACCGACCCGACCGCGCTGGCCCACGTGGCCGCCGCGCTGGCCGCCGCCGCACCGGAGGAGTTCGACCTGGTCGCGGGCCTGGACGCGCGCGGTTTCCTGCTCGGCGGGGCGGTCGCCGCGGTCTGCGGCACCGGTGTGCTCGCGGTGCGCAAACCCGGCAAGCTGGCCGGCGCGGTGATCGGCCAGGACTACACGCTCGAGTACGGCACCGCGCGGCTCGAGGTGCACCCGGACGACGTGCCGGACGGGGCCCGGGTGCTGGTCGTCGACGACGTGCTGGCGACCGGCGGCACCGCCGCGGCCGCCTGCTCGCTGCTTTCCCGGGCCGGTGGCCGGGTCGTCGGCGTCGCCCTGATGGCCGAACTGACCGACCTGGGCGGCCGGGCCGCACTCAGTGCCGCCGGCGTGGACGCCGTCAGCGCCCTGTGCACCTGGTGACCCCTTCCGGAGTGCGCGGTGGCGGCCCCGCGGCCCGTCCGGTCGCGCGGCTATCCTCGTCGGAGGGCGCACGCCGCTGCCCCGCGTCGACCGACGCCGCCCGTCGGCCGGCGGACGACCCGAGGAGGCGCCCATGACGAACGTCGCCGACGCCGCCGCCGGCAAGGCGATGCTCGATGCCGAGGCCCGGCAAGCCGAGGTCGCCGCGACGACGGCCCGGGCCGCCACACCGATGGACCTCGCGCAGGCCGCGACCCAGAAGGCGCCGCCCACCGACCCCGCCCTGACCCCGCCGATCGCCCCCGAACCGGTGCCGGTGGCGGTGACCGCCGTCAGCGAACCGGCCGCCCCGGTGTCGGCCACCCGCCGGGTGCGGGCCCGCTTCACCCGGCGGATGAGCGGGCAGCGCCAGGCGTCCGGACCGACCACCGTGCTGGAGCCGCTGTTCGCGGTGCACCGCGGCTACCACCCCAAGGCCGACCTGCGGCTGCTGCAGCGCGCCTACGAGGTCGCCGAGGAGGCCCACCGCGGACAGTTCCGCAAGTCCGGCGACCCGTACATCACCCACCCGCTGGCGGTGGCCAGCATCCTCGCCGACCTCGGTCTGGACACCACCACACTGGTCGCGGCGCTGCTGCACGACACCATCGAGGACACCCCGTACGGGCTCGAGCAGCTCAACAGCGACTTCTCGCCCGAGATCGGGCACCTCGTCGACGGCGTCACCAAGCTGGACAAGGTCGACTTCGGTGACGCCGCCGAGGCCGAGACCATCCGCAAGATGGTCATCGCGATGGCCCGCGATCCCCGGGTGCTGGTCATCAAGCTCGCCGACCGGCTGCACAACATGCGCACGATGCGCTTCCTGGCGCCGGAGAAACAGGCCAAGAAGGCCCGCGAGAC
>JBQGEH010000705.1:0-5959 GCA_052039515.1 Nakamurella sp.
GGCACTCGATGGGCGGCATGTCCGTGCTCGCGCTGGCCGGCGCGGACCCCGCCTACGTGGCCACCCGGGTCGCCGGCGTGGGCCTGCTCTCCACGTCGGCGACCCAGACACCCAGCGCCGAGATCGGCCGCATCTTCCTGCGCGGCTCCAACCCGGTGGTCAAGGTGGTCAGCGGCGTGGCCGCGCGGTACTCCACCGTGCTCGAGCGCACCCGGCCCGCCGCCAAGGACGCGGTGTGGCTGCTCACCCGGCTCATCGGTTTCGCCCGCCGGGACGTGCCGGTGGCGCTGGTGGACTACCTCGACGAGATGCTCACCGACACCCCCGTCGAGGTCATCGCCGACTTCGTGCCGGGCGTACTGGCCCACGACCAGACCGCCGCCCTGCCCGCGCTGGTCGGGGTCCCGTCCCTGGTGCTGGTGGGCGACTCGGACCGGATCACCCCACCCGCCCAGTCGCGTTTCCTCGCCGCGTCCCTGCCGGACGCGGACTTCGTGCTGGTCGAGCGGGCCGCGCACCTGCCGATGATGGAGGCGCCGGAGGAGACCAACGACGCGCTGCGCCGGCTGCTGCACCGGGCGCAAGCCCACGCCCGCACGCTGCCGGTGCCGCTGCCCGAGCCCGCGACCCGCCCGTCCACCCCCCGCACCCGGAGTTCCGCATGAGCCGCAGCCTGGACCTGCCCACCCCGCAGGCCACCGACGACTTCGGCCGGCGGCTCGGCGCGGTCCTCACCGCCGGCGACGTCGTCCTGCTGGCCGGCGACCTCGGCGCCGGCACGACCGCGCTGACCAAGGGCATCGCCGCCGGCATGCGCATCCCCGAGCTGATCACCTCACCGACCTTCGTCATCGCCCGCTCGCACCGGGCGACGCCGCCGCACCCGAACCTGGTCCACGTCGACGCCTACCGGCTCGACGGCCGGCTGGAGCTCGACGACCTGGACCTCGACACCGATCTGGCCCGGGCGGCGGTCGTCGTCGAATGGGGCGTCGGCGTCGCCGAGCAGCTCGCCGACGACCACCTGCTCATCGAGCTGCACCGGCACCCGGACGACACCCGCACCGCCGTCCTCCACCCGCGCGGGGCGTCCTGGACCGAGCGCGTCGACCGGCTGGTCTGAGCGGGTCAGCGCCCCGGAGTGCTGGCCCGCAGCACCACGGTGCCGCTGACCGGGTGGCGCTGCGGCTCGTCGCGGCCGTCGAAGGCCAGCCGCAGCGCGGTGCGACCCATCGCGGCCAGCGGCAGCCGCACCGTGGTCAACCCCGGGACCACGTCGCGCAGGGCGGCGATGTCGCCGAACCCGGCGACGGCCACGTCATCGGGCACCCGCAGCCCGGAATCGCGCAGGGCGGCCACCGCACCCATCGCCATCGAGTCGTCGACGGCGAAGACGCAGTCGACCTCGACACCGTGGTCGAGCAGGTCGCGCAGCGCGGTGTACCCGCCGTCCCGCGTCATCTGGCTGGCCAGCACGTGTTCGGCCGGCAGCTCACCCCCCACCGCGGCCACCGCGTCCCGGAAGCCGGCCACCCGGTCCTCCGACGTCGCCAGGAACTCCGGCCCGGCCAGCACCGCGAACCGGCGGTAGCCCAGACCCCACAGCGCCCGGGCCAGCTCGGCGGCCCCGCCGGCGTTGTCGACCACCACGGCGTGCGAGTCCGGGGCGGGCTGGCCGATGGTGACCACCCGGCCCCCGCCGGCCCGCAACGCCGACGCCTCGTCGTCCAGCCACCGTTGCGCGGCGGCGTCGGTGAACCGCGACCCGGCCAGGATGATGCCCCGGGCCCGCTGCCGACGCAGCGTCTCCACCAGCCGCACCTCGGCCTCCGGGTCGCCGCCGCTGGCCCCGATCGTCACGATCAGCCCCTGCTCGGCCGCCGCCGCCAGCACGCCGGACGCGATCGCCGCGGCGACCGGGTCGGCGATGTCGTGGACCACCAGACCCGCGGTGCCCACCGTGGGGCTGCGCATGGCCTGCGCATGTGCGTTCGGGGCGTAGCTGAGCTCGGCCGCCGCGGCGCGCACCCGGGCCCGCAGCTCCGGGCCGACCGCGGAACCCTTGGTCGGGCTCAGCGCCCGGCTCGCGGTGGCCAGGGACACCCCGGCCAGCGTCGCGACGTCGGCCAGGGTCGCCTGCGTCGCCATGCCCGGCCTCCTCGTGTCCCCGCCCATGGTCGCAGGTCCGGCCGGCCCCCTCGACGGCGGTCGGGACCGTCGGTCCGGCCTCGTACCATCGACGCGTGCTCGTGCTCGCCGTGGACTCCTCGACCCCCGTGCTCACCGCCGGGGTCGCCCGGGTGACCGACGGGACGGTCACCGTCCTCGCCGAACGCACCCTCACCGACGCCTTCGCCCACGCCGAGCAGCTGATGCCGCTGGTCCGCGGCGCGCTCGCCGACGCCGGCCACCGACTGCCCGACGTCACCGCCGTGGTCACCGGGCTCGGGCCGGGACCGTTCACCGGACTGCGGGTGGGCATCGCCACCGCCGCGGCGCTGGCCGACGGGCTCGGCGTCCCGGCGCACGGCGTCGGCTCCCACGCCGGGCTCGCCGCCGGGCTGCCCGGCACCGTCCTCGTCGTCACCGACGCGCGCCGCCGCGAGGTGTACGTCTCCGTGCACCGCGACGGCACCGAGACCGTCGGCCCGGCGCCGGTCGCGCCGGCCGCCGTCCCCGAGTGGCTCGCCACCCACGACGCCCGGCCCGACGTCATGACCGGGCCGGGGGTGCCGCTGCTGGACGGGTTCCTGCCGGTCGCCGACCCCGCCGGGCCGCTCACCGCCGGGCTGGTCGGCGCGGCCGACCTGCAGGCCACGCCGGTGCCGCTGGTGCCGCTGTACCTGCGCCGACCCGACGCGGCCGAGCCGTCGGCGGTGCGCAAGTCGGTGCTCGGGCGATGACCGCTCCGATCTACCCGGACCTGACGATGGAGCCGCTGCGCTGGTGGGACCTGCCGGCGGTGGCGGCGCTGGAGCAGGACCTGTTCGCAGGTGAGTCGCCGTGGACCGAGGCGATGTTCTGGTCCGAGCTCGCCCAGGGCCACACCTACCTCGCCGTCTGGGACGGCCACGAGCTCATCGGTTACGCCGGGCTCGCCGTGCACGACGACGGCGCCGACGTGCAGACCATCGGCGTGCAGCGCCGCCACCAGGGCGCGGGCATCGGCCGCCGGCTGATGACGGCGCTGATCACCGAGGCCCGTGGCCGGCCGGTGCACCTGGAGGTCCGCACCGACAACGAGCCGGCGATCGCGCTGTACCACTCCTTCGGTTTCGAGATCCAGGGCGTCCGCCGGCGCTACTACCAGCCCGGCGGCGCCGACGCGTACACGATGGTGAGGCCCTGATGACCGACGGCACCGTGACCCTGGGAGCCGGCGCGGTCGTGCTCGGCCTGGAGTCCTCCTGCGACGAGACCGGCGTCGGGCTGGTCCGGCTGACCGGCTCGGGCGACACCGCCGGGGTCGAACTCCTGGGCCAGTCGGTCGCGTCCTCGCAGGACCAGCACTCCCGCTTCGGCGGCGTCGTCCCCGAGATCGCCTCCCGCGCGCATCTGGAGGCGATGACCGCGACCGTGCACGCCGCCTTCGCCGCCGCGGGACTGCGGCCCGCCGACGTCGACGCCGTCGCCGTCACGAGTGGCCCCGGTCTGGCCGGTGCGCTGCTCGTCGGGGTGGCCGCGGCCAAGGCGTACGCCGCCGCCTGGGACGTTCCGCTCATCGGGGTCAACCATCTGTCCGGGCACGTCGCCGCGGACACCCTGGAGCACGGTCCGCTGCCCCCGGACACGCTGGCGCTGCTGGTCTCCGGCGGCCACACCCAACTGCTGCGGATCGGCTCGCTGGCCGGCGACGTCACCGAGATCGGCACCACCATCGACGACGCGGCGGGGGAGGCCTACGACAAGGTCGCGCGGCTGCTGGACCTCGGCTACCCGGGTGGTCCGGTCATCGACCGGCTCGCCGCCGACGGCGACCCCACCGCGATCGCCTTCCCCCGCGGCCTCACCGGGGCGAACGACGCCCGCTTCGACTTCTCCTTCTCCGGGCTCAAGACCGCGGTCGCGCGGTGGGTGGAGACCGCCCGCCGGGACGGCCGGGAGGTGCCGGTGGCCGACGTGTGCGCGTCCTTCCAGGAGGCCGTGGTCGACGTCCTCACCGCCAAGACCGTCCGCGCCGCCACCGAACTCGGTCTGGGCACCGTGGTCATCGCCGGGGGCGTGGCCGCCAACGGCCGGCTCCGGGCGCTGGCCGGCGAGCGGTGCGCCGCGGCGGGGCTGGAGCTGCGGGTGCCGCGGCCGGGGCTGTGCACCGACAACGGCGCCATGATCGCCGCTCTCGGAGCGCACGTCTACCGCGCCGGGGTCGTCCCGTCCGCACCCACGCTGGGCGGCGACCCGGGGATGCCGGTCGCCCGCGTGGTGGCCGCCTGACCCCGCCCCGGACACGCCCCCCGCGGTTGAGAATCTGGCACTCGCGAGGCTAGAGTGCCAACAGGCGACGGCGGTGGTCCCGGCACCCGCGACGACGGGATCACCCCCACCGGAGCCGACCGCACCACTTCCGTACATGGCAACCAGACACCCCAGAAGGGGGATCACATCGTGGCGAGCGTGAAGATCCAGCCGCTCGAGGACAAGATCCTCGTCCAGGCCAACCAGGCCGAGACGACGACCGCCTCCGGCATCGTCATCCCGGACACGGCCAAGGAGAAGCCCCAGGAGGGCACCGTCGTGGCCGTCGGACCGGGTCGCATCGACGACAAGGGCAACCGCGTCCCCGTCGACGTCGCCGAGGGCGACACCGTCATCTACTCCAAGTACGGCGGCACCGAGGTCAAGTACTCCGGCGAGGAGTACCTGATCCTGTCGGCCCGCGACGTGCTGGCCAAGGTCTCCAAGTAGTCCACCGGCGCGTGTGCCGGCGGTGACCGACACCGCACCCCATTTCGCCCCGGTGGCCCGTTCGATCGGGTCCCGGGGCGAAATGCGTTGCGGCGCAGCACTGTCGGACGCGTCTCCGTCCCGCACCACCTGACGCACCCACACAGGAAGAAGCAACCGCCCCATGGCGAAGCAGATCAACTTCGACACCGACGCCCGGCAGGCCCTGCTGCGCGGCGTCGATCAGCTGGCCGACGCGGTCAAGGTCACCCTCGGCCCGCGCGGCCGGTACGTCGTCCTGGCCAAGAAGTTCGGCGGCCCGACGGTCACCAACGACGGCGTCACCATCGCGCGCGAGATCGAGCTGGACGACGCCCGGGAGAACCTCGGCGCGCAGCTGGCCAAGACCGCCGCCACCAAGACCAACGACGTCGCCGGCGACGGCACCACCACCGCCACCGTGCTGGCCCAGTCCCTCATCACCGAGGGCCTGCGCAACGTCACCGCCGGCAGCGACCCGATGGCGCTGCGGTCGGGCATCATGGCCGCCGCCGACAAGGTCAGCGACGTCCTCACCTCCTGGGCCACCCCGGTCGCCGGCGACGAGGCCGCCATCGCCCAGGTCGGCACCATCGCCTCCCGCGACGAGACCGTGGGCGCGCTGCTCGGCGAGGCCCTCGTCCGGGTCGGCGCCGACGGCGTCGTCACCGTCGAGGAGGACTCCGCGCCGGGCACCCGGCTGGAGTTCACCGACGGTCTGCAGTTCGACAAGGGCTACATCTCCCCGCACTTCGTCACCGACGCCGAGGCCGCCGAGGCGGTCCTGGAGAACCCGTCGGTGCTGCTGGTCCGCGACAAGATCAGCGCGCTGGCCGACCTGCTGCCGATCCTGGAGAAGGTCATCGAGGCCAAGCGGCCGCTGCTGATCATCGCCGAGGACGTCGAGGGCGAGGCGCTGTCGACGCTGGCCGTCAACGCCGTGCGCAAGACGTTCGAGGTCGTCGCGGTCAAGGCGCCGTTCTTCGGTGACCGTCGCAAGGCGTTCCAGCAGGACCTGGCCATCGTCACCGGGGCC
>JBQGEH010000706.1:0-11290 GCA_052039515.1 Nakamurella sp.
TCCCGGATGCGGTGGGTTCCGTGGTGTCCACGGCAACCGCGGCTCCGGCGTCGGGAGTCGCGGCGGGCTCCGGTGCGGGCGGCGCGGCGTCGGGCACCACCGCCAACCGGGCGGCCGGCGGCGCGGCGGTGCGGCCGAGCAGGTGCGCCCACTCCTGCCGGACGAGGTCGCGGTCCAGCCGGCCCAGCTCGGTGCGGGGCAGGATCGTCAGCACCCGGTAGCGGCGCGGCCGTTTGAACGGGGGCAGCAACTCGGCCAGGTGGGCGGTCAGGTCGTCGTCGGTGGGGGTGGTGCCCGGTGTCGCGACCACGGCCGCGGCCAGCTCGACGTCGCCGGGCCCGCCGTTCGGGCCGGGCAGCCCGACCACCGCGGCGTCGCGGACGAAGGGGTGCGCCAGCAGCGCCGCCTCGACCTCCCGGGGATAGACGGTGAACCCGGCGACCGCGATGGTCTCGGCGACGCGGTCGATGAGGTGCAGCTCGCCACGGCCGTCGAGGTAGCCGATGTCGCTGGTGGTGAACCAGCCGTCGGTGTCCGGGCCGCCGTCGCCGTCGGGCCAGTAGCCGCTGAACAGCTGCGGCCCGCGGATGCTGATCGGGCCCGGGTCGGTGTCGGCCTCCAGGTCGGCCAGCGAGTCGTCGGCGGCCGGGTCGCCGGTGGCCAGCGACTCGATCCGGATCTCGGTGCCGGGCAGCGCCAGCCCCACCGAACCGCCGCGCGGGGCGGCCGTCATCAGCGTGCTGGCCACCGCCGACGCCGCCTCGGAGATGCCGTAGCCCTCCCACACCGGCGAGCCGCTGCGGCTGCGGACGGCGGCACCGTCCTCGCGGCTCAACGGGGACGCGGCCGAGGTCATCAGCCGTACGGTGGCCAGCGACCGCTCCAGCTGGGGCGAGCGCAACAGCAGCCGGTACAGCGCCGGCGCGCCCGGGATGACGGTCACCCGGTGGGTGTGCACGGCGGTGAGCACGGTGTCGGTGTACTCGGTCCAGGCAGCGGTGCCCTGCACGTCCGGGCCGGTCACCGGCGGGGTGTCGGCGATGACCGCGGCGGCCCCCACCGCGGTCAGCGGCAGGAACGCGGTGACGAACCCGGCCAGGTGGAACAGCGGCAGCACCAGCAGCACCCGGTCGGACCGGGTGAGCCGCAGCTGCGGCGCGCCGACGATGGCGGTCACCGAGGCGAGCAGCGCCCGGTGCGACAGCATCACCGCCCGGCCGCCGCGGGAGGCCCGCGCCAGCACCGCGATGTCCTCACCGCCGCCGGCCGGCTCGACCGGCGGCGCGTCGACGCCGAACCAGCCGTCGACGTCGTCGGCGTGCACCACGAGACCGTCGGCCAGCCCGGCGCGGTCGGCGGTGACCACCGCGGTGACGCCCAGCCGGTCGGCGATCTCGGGGGCGGCCCGGGACGGGTCGACCGGCACCGCGACGAGGTCGGCGCGCAGCACCGCGCACAGCGCGACGGCCAGCGCCGCCCCGGTGGGCAGGTGCACCAGGACCCGGTCGCCGGGTGTGGTCCGCGCCCGCAGGGCGGCGGCGCCCGCGTCGGCGGCCCGGTCCAGCTCCGACCACGTCCAGGTGCGGTCGTCGGTGATCAGGGCGGCCGCGCCGGGGTGCGCCGCGGCGGCCGCCCGGAGCAGACCGGCGACGTGCGGGGCCCTGGCACTCCTCGTCGTCCGGCGCGGCGGCCACCTCGGCCACCGGCGTGTCGGCTCCGACCCTACTGCCGGGCACCGACAGCCGTCCGGGAACCGCCACCCGTCCGGTGCGCGACCGCGGTGGACGCCGTCGCGGCGTCGATCCGGGGCCACCCGGACTGGCTACGCTGGACCGGCAGCAGACGGGCCGTCAGGTCGGGTTCGAGGGGAGGTGCCGCGGGTGAGCCGGTTCTCGCGCAGGGCCGACCGGGTGGCGGCCGAGCGCGCCGAGATCGCCGGTGAGGCCTCCGCCGAGGCCGCCGCGTCGCTG
The DNA here is from genome assembly GCA_052039515.1 of Nakamurella sp. GTDB lineage: Bacteria > Actinomycetota > Actinomycetes > Mycobacteriales > Nakamurellaceae > Nakamurella. The sequence continues at coordinate 1,971 of JBQGEH010000706.1, forward strand.
GCCCAGGACGAGCCGGCGGTCCCCGCCGGCGCGGACCTCACCGCCGCCGCCTTCTTCGACGTCGACAACACGATGATGGTCGGCGCGTCGATCTTCCACTACGCCCGCGGGCTGGCCGCCCGGAAGTACTTCACCTCCCAGGACCTGCTGAAGTTCGCGTCCCGCCAGCTGCGGTTCCGGCTGCGCGGCGCGGAGAACCTCGCCGTCGTCGGCACCGCCCGGCAGGAGGCGTTGTCGTTCGTCGCCGGGCGCAGCGTGGACGAGATCATCCGGCTCGGCGAGGAGATCTACGACGAGACGATGGCCGACAAGATCTACCCCGGCACCCGGGCGCTGGCGCAGCGGCACCTGGACGCCGGGCAGCGGGTGTGGCTGGTCACCGCGACGCCGGTGGAGCTCGCCCAGCTGATCGCGCAGCGCCTGGGGTTGACCGGCGCGCTGGGCACGGTGGCCGAGTCGGTGGACGGCATCTACACCGGGGCGCTGGTCGGCGAGATGCTGCACGGCCGGGCCAAGGCCGCCGCGGTGCGGGCGATGGCCGCCCGGGAAGGGCTGGACCTGCGGCGCTGCACCGCCTACTCGGACTCGATCAACGACCTGCCGATGCTGTCGGCGGTCGGCACCGCGGTGGCGGTCAACCCCGACTCGGAGCTGCGGGACGTGGCCCGCCAACGCGGCTGGCAGATCCGCGACTTCCGGACCAGCCGCAAACCGGCCGTCCGGATCGGGGTGCCGTCGGTGCTGGGGGCGGGCGCGCTGGGCGGCGCGGTGCTGGCCGGGTTCGCCCTCCGGCGGCGCTTCACCAGCTGAGCGGGGTCAGCCCAGGAACGGGTGCCCGCGCTGCACCAGCAGTTTGTACAGCGTCTGCTGGATCGTCTCCCGGACGTGGTCGGTGAGCTCGAAGATGATGCTCGGGTCGTCGGCCGCGCCGGGGTCGTGGGCGTCGGTGGCGATCGGCGCACCGAACTCGATGAGCCACTTGCTGGGCAGCGGCACCGCGCCGAGCGGCCCGAGCAGCGGGAACGTCGGGGTGACCGGGAAGTAGGGCAGGCCCAGCGCCCGGGCCAGCGGCCGGATGTTGCCCAGCAGCGGGTAGATCTCCTCCGCCCCGACGATGGACACCGGGATGATCGGGGTGCCGGTGCGGATCGCCGCGGACACGAAGCCGCCGCGCCCGAACCGCTGCAGCTTGTACCGCTGGCTGTACGGCTTCCCCACTCCCTTGAAGCCCTCGGGGAACACCGACACGAGTTCGCCGGCGGTGAGCAGCCGCTCGGCGTCGGGGTTGCAGGCCAGGGTGTTGCCGGTCTTGCGGGCGACCGGGCCGAGCACCGGCGTCTCGAAGACGAGGTCGGCGGCGAGGTTGCGGACGGTGCGCTTCGCCGGGTGGTGGTCGGCGATGCCGGCGGCCAGCATGACGGCGTCGACGGCGATGGTCCCGGAGTGGTTGGCGACCAGCAGCGCCCCGCCGGTGTCGGGCAGGTGTTCCGTGCCCTGCAGCTCGACCCGGAACCACTTGTCGTACAGCAGCCGCAGCGGCGGCAGCACCACGTTGCGGGTGAAGTCCTCGTCGTAGCCGAAGTCGTCGACCCGGTAGTCACCGGTGATGCGGCGGCGCAGGAAGGCCAGTCCCCCGGCCAGGCCGGACCGCCAGCCCGTCTCCGGCGTGCCGGCTGCACCGTCGGGCCCGGGGGTGCCGTCGGCCGGCACCGCGCCGGGGTGCGGATCGGGGCTGGTCAACGGGTCCTCCGGCTGCTGCGGGACGGTCCGGCCTTCTCGCCGGCGATCCCCACCAGCCGTGGGGCGACCGGCTCCGGGATCGGGACGGGTTCGGGTTCGGCGACACCCAGCCCGGTGAGCAGCCGCTGCTCGGCCCGGCGGACGGCGTCGGCGTCCACGCTGGGGTGCAGGGTCGCGGCGAAGTCGTCGAAGGCGGCCACGGTGGAGAAGCGCGGGGTGAAGCCGACCTCGGTGCGCAGCCGGGTGGTGTCCACGACCCGGCCGGCCATCAGCATCCGCACCTGCTCGGGGGAGAAGGTGCCCAGCCGCAGCGCGCGCAGTCCCCGGCCGGCGACGTCCAGCATGGACAGCGGGAGCGGCAGCGGCACGCGGCCCGCCCGGTGCACGGCCTGGGACAGCATCAGCACCCCCTCACCGGCGACGTTCACGGTCCCGCTGAACGGCGTGAAGACCAGGTGCTCGAGCAGCCGGACGGCGTCGCACTCGTGCACCAGCTGCAGCCGGACGTCGTGTCCGAGCACGGTGGGGACAACCGGGGCGAGGCTGAAGTAGCGGGTCAGCGGGGTACGTACGGTCGGGCCGACGATCTCGGCCAGCCGGGGCACCGCGACCCGGACGTCGGGCCGGCGGCGGGCGAAGCCGCGCACGTAGCCCTCGATGTCGATCGCGTCGCGGGCCGGTCCGCGGCCGGGCACCGACCGCGGCTCGGTGGCCTCGGTGCAGATCGCCGGGTCCTTGGAGCTCTGCCCGTAGACGGCGACGGTGGAGCGGACGATCAGGTTGCGGACGCCGGCGGAGCGCTGGCAGGCGGCCAGCAGCTGCATGGTGCCGAGGACGTTCATCTCCTTGGCCAGCGACCGGGCCTGCGCGGACGCGGGAGTGGCCGACGCGGAGGCGTGCACGACGGTGTCGACGCCGGCGGACTCCAACACCCGGGAGATGAGCGGGTTGCGGATGTCGGCGCGGGCGAACTCGGCGCCGCCCATCCGGGCGCGCGCGGCCGGTTCGGGCAGCGTGGCGTCCACGCCGATGACCCGGGCGACCCCGGGGTGGGCGGCCAGCCGGCCGGCCAGCTCCGAGCCGACGAACCGGTTGACCCCGGTCACGAGCACGACGAGTCCGGGCACCTGCTCCCCCACTTCCGTCGCGACGTGCGTGGACCACCCGGCGCACCCGGCGGCGGACGTCGGTCCGCCGCCCGGGTCAACGGGGATCGGTTACTTGCCGGCCTTGCGACGGGCCACCCGGGTCTTGCGCAGCAGCTTGCGGTGCTTCTTCTTGGCCATCCGCTTGCGGCGCTTCTTGATGATCGAACCCATGTGTGACCTCTGTCGGAACGAGCCGGACCGCACGGGCCGGCAGATGTGCGTGGAGCGCCTTCCGGGAACGTCCGGGGGCTCGGAGGCCCCGCGGCACCGGCGGGCGGAGCCGGCGCACGCGGCACCGACCCGACCCATCCTAACGGCTCGCTCCGGAACCGCCGACAGCGTCGATCCCGGATCGGGACGGACCCGGCGGGCTCAGCCGACGTCGTTGAACGCCCGCCGTAGGTAGTCGTTGACGGCGCGCTCGGACACCCGGAAGGAGCGGCCGACGCGCACCGCGGGCAGCTCCTCGGAGTGGACGAGCCGGTAGACGGTCATCCGGGAGACGCGCATCAGCGCGGCGACCTCGGCGACGGTCAGGAATCTGATCTCGGCGAGGCCAGGGTCGTGCGGCGTGCGTGCCATACATCCACCGTTCGTCCCACGCCGTGGCTGCCGGCTTCCCCTCCGGCAACGCGAGCACACGTGGTGGGAGGACTCTACCGGTACCGGTGGGACGAAAGCGATGCGAGGGCCGGATGATCACTCCACCAGCCGCGTCGACACGCCGACGGGTGGGCGTGAATCAGGGCACATACCGTCGCTCGCGGCTCAGTGGTGGGCGCGACCCAGCTCGACGGACCGCTGGGCGGCGGCCTCGATGGCCGCGAGCAGCGCGGCCCGCACCCCGTGGTTCTCGAGCTCGCGGATGGCGGCGATGGTGGTACCACCGGGCGAGGTGACCGCCTCGCGCAGCATCACCGGGTGTTCGCCCGACTCCCGGAGCATCTTCGCCGAGCCGACCGCGGACTGGATGATCAGTTCCGCGGCCACCGTCCGGGGCAGGCCGAGCAGGATGCCGGCGTCGATCATCGCCTCGACGAGGAAGAAGAAGTAGGCCGGTCCGGAGCCGGACAGCGCGGTGACCGCGTCCTGCTGCGATTCCGGCACCCGGACGACCTTGCCCACCGCGAGCAACAGGTCCTCGACGATCTGCAGGTGCTCGTCGGTGGCGTGGGTGCCTGCCGAGATCGCCGACATCGCCTCCCCGACCAGCATCGGGGTGTTAGGCATGACCCGGACCACCGGAACCCCGGCGGGCAGCGACCGCTCGTACAGCGCGGTGGGCAGGCCGGCGCACAGCGACACCACCAGGGTCTGCGGCCGGATCGCGTCCCGCAGATCGGCGAGCACCGGTTCGATGTCCTGCGGTTTGACCGCGACGACGACGACGTCGGCGGTCGCCGCGGCCTCGGCGACCTCCACCGCGCGCACCCCGTACAGACCGGTGAGCTGTGCGGCGCGGGCCGGGTAGCGCTCGGTGAACATCACCGACGCCGGATCCAGGCCGCCGGCCAGCAGGCCGCCCATCAGGGCCTCCCCGATCTTGCCGGCGCCGACGACGGCGACGGTGCGGGTGCTGGTGGCGTGCGGGCGGGGCGCGTCGGTCATGGCGTTCACCCTGACACATCGGCCGGGCCCGCCTGCGCGGTCCGGGGCGCCCGGGCCGGGCCCTACTGTGACCGGGTGACGTCGCACGAGCACGGGGGTACCCGTCCCCGCCGGGTGCTCGCCGTGATCGCGGTGGTGGCGCTGGCGCTGAACCTGCGGCCGGTGGTCAACTCCGTCGGGTCGCTGCTGCCGGAGATCCGGGCGTCGCTGCAGCTGTCCGGCACCGCGGGTGGGGCGCTGACCTCGCTGCCGCCGTTCGCCTTCGCCGCGTTCGGACTGCTCGCCCCGGTGCTGGCGTCGCGGTTCCGGCGGGAGCGGGTGGTGGTCGTGGCGCTGGCCGCGATGACCGGCGGCCAGGTGCTGCGCCTGGTGGGGCCGTCGACGCCGCTGCTGTTCGCGGGCTCCCTGCTGGCCCTGGCCGGCCTCGCCGTGTGCAACGTGCTGATGCCGAGCCTGGTCCGCGCCTACTTCCCGGACCGGGTCGCCGCGATGACGGCGGCGTACACCACGTCGCTGGCCATCGGGGCGACGTCGAGCTCGGCGCTGTCGGTGCCGCTGGCCCGCGGGCTGGACGGCGACTGGCGCACCGGACTCGGGGTGTGGGCGGTGACCGCGGCGGTCGCGCTGGTGCCGTGGGTGGCCATGCTGTGGCGGCGACCGGCGCCGACCGGCGCCGACTCCCGGCCCGCGTTGCCGCTGCGCCGCCTCGTCCGCAGCCCGATGGCCTGGACGATGGCCTTCTTCTTCGGACTGCAGTCGGCGCAGGCCTACATCGTCACCGCCTGGCTCAGCCAGGTGGTGGTGGACGCGGGCGCGGATCTGACCGCCGGCGGTTTCGCGGTCGGCCTCTTCGCCGGGCTCGGCATCCCCATCTCCGCGGCGATCCCGGCGCTGCTGGTGCGGCAGTCGCGGCTGCCCGCGCTCATCGTCGCGCTGTCGGCCAGCTACGTCGCGGGCTACGTCGGGCTCGTCGTCGCCCCGGCCGCCGGGATGTGGGGGTGGGCGGTGCTGCTCGGGGTGGGGTCGGGGACGTTCCCGCTGATCCTGACCCTGCTGGCGCTGCGGGCCCGGACGTCGGAGGGGGTGGCGGCGTTGTCGGCGTTCACCCAGTCCGTCGGCTACCTGGTGGCCACGGTCGGCCCGGTGCTGATCGGCGCGCTGCACGACCTGACCGGGACCTGGACGGTGCCGTTGCTGGTGACCGCGGCGTCCGCGGCGGTGATGGGTGCGTTGGGGCTGCGGGTGGCCCGGCCGCGGTTCCTCGAGGACGAGCTGGACCGCGTCTGACCGTCAGCGCCTGCGGAGCAGGGCGCTCGCCGTCGCCGCCCGGCCCTCGCCCCGCCCGGTCAGGCCGAGGCCGTCGGTGGTCGTCCCGGCGACCGAGACCGGCGCCCGCAGCACCGTGGACAGCACGTCCTGGGCCTCGGTCCGCCGCCCGGACAGCCGGGGGGTGTTGGCGACGACCTGGACGGCGGCGTTGACCACGGCGTACCCCGCCTCGTCGATCAGCCGGACCGCCTCGGTGAGCAGGGTGACCCCGGACGCGCCCGCCCAGCGCGGGTCGGACGTGCCGAAGACCGCGCCGAGGTCGCCGAGCCCGGCCGCCGACAGCAGCGCGTCGACCAGGGCGTGGGCGGCCACGTCGCCGTCGGAGTGACCGGCGCACCCGTCGGCGTCGGCGAACAGCAGCCCGGCCAGGTGGCAGGCGCGGCCCCGCTCGACCGGGTGGACGTCCAGCCCGGTGCCGATGCGGTAACCGGGGTCGTGGTCAGCCATCGGTCGCTCCCGCGGGGACGGTCGTGAGGGCCCGCCGGGCGCGATCGAGGTCGCCGGCGGTGTGGATGCGAGCGGCGTCGGCGTCACCCGGAACGGTGGTGACCGCCAGCCCGGCGGCACCGGCCGCGGCGGCGAGGTCGGTCAGGTCCGTGTCCGGGGGCAGCACGCGCAGCGCCTCCGGTGCGAGTCCGTGCGGGGTCTGCACGATCCGCAACCCGTCCCGGTCGACCACGCCCGACGCCCGGCCGTCACCGGCGGCCAGCCGGACGGTGTCGACAACCGGGAGCACCGGGACGACCACGGCGGCACCGGCCCGGACCGCCGCGAGGACCCGCCGGACCAGCGTCACCGGCACCAGCGCCCGCGTGGCGTCGTGCACCAGGACGACCTCGGCGTCCGACGTCGAGGGTGCGCATGTTTGCCACGGCGGCGCGCCGGCGAGGTCCACCACGGCGACCGCATCACCGACGTCGGCCACCGCCGTCCGGACGGCGTCCGGAGCGGCGCCGTCCAGAGCCAGCACGACCTGGTCGGCGCCACCGGCCCGCAGCCGGGTGACGGTGTGCCAGACCAGTGGGCGGCCGTCGATGTCGGCGTCCCACCCCGCCGTACTCGTCGCACCCAGGGCGGACGGACCCGCGACGACGACCAGGGCGACGACCGTCACCGGTCGCCGCCCTGGATGTCGTGCGGGTGCCCGTGCGTCACGGACGTGTTCATACGGTGCGAACGACCTGCCGGTCGCTCAGGAGGCCAGGACCTCGTCGAGGCGGTCGCTCGCGCGCTCCTCGTCGATGCCCTCGGCCAGCGCCAGCTCGGAGACGAGGATCTGCCGGGCCTTGGCCAGCATCCGCTTCTCGCCGGCCGACAGGCCACGCTCGCGGTCACGGCGCCACAGGTCGCGGACGACCTCAGCGACCTTCTTGACGTCGCCCGAGGCGAGCTTCTCCAGGTTCGCCTTGTAGCGGCGGGACCAGTTGGTGGGCTCCTCGGTGTGCGGAGCGCGGAGAACGGCGAAGACGCTCTCCAGACCCTCGGTGTCCACCACGTCGCGCACGCCCACGAACTCGGCGTTGTCAGCGGGAACCTTCACCGTGAGATCGCCCTGGGCGACCTTGAGAACCAGATACAGCCGCTCGACACCCTTGACCATCCGGGTTTCCGTTGCCTGGATGAGTGCCGCCCCGTGATGGGGATAGACGACAGTTTCGCCGACCTTGAAGACCATGAGTCTGCTGCCCCTTTCGATACCTCAGTCTACCACGGCGCCGACCGGACCCGGACACGTTGTCGCAGGTCAGGGCCCTGACCGGGGAAACCCCACGGCAGAGTGACCGTGCGGCCGGGGCTTGACATCCGCCCCCGTCCGTGGTGGCGGGCACCGTCCGGACCGCCGTCGCCGGGCGCTCGGGGTGCTGACATGCACTGCCGCCTGCGGGTTCTCGACCGTCGTGCCGACGGCGGGCTCGGGACCGGGTCTCCCGCGGCGCGACGGGGCGTCGGGACGTCGCCACCCGGCTGCCGCGCGCCGTTCACCGGCCGGTCGTGCGCCGTCGCGGGCCTCCCGGGTCCGGACGGGCGGTCCGTGGCGGCCTCCGCCGGTGAGCGCACCCACCGGCGGCACCGCCGGCCATACCGCCGACCGCCGGTGCCGCCGGACGTGGCCGACGCCGCTCGCCCGGCGCGCCGGTGGGCGCGCCGCCGGGATACCCTGCACACAGCACGAGAGACTGCTGTGCGGCGTCCGGTCCCCCGCGGGCCGCCGCCGCGCCGGATCACCGTCTCCCGCGCCCCACCGCACCTGCACCTGACCCGCCCAGAAGGGGGACCGTCGTGGCCCGCACCGCCCGGCTCGCGCGCCTGCGTCTCGTTCCGGCCGCCGCCGCCGTCGCCGCCCTGGCCCTGAGCGGCTGCGCCGCCGGCCAGATCTCGCAGACGGCCCAGCAGGTGGCCGCCATCGACGGAGCCAACGGCAGCGTCGGGCAGCTCGGCGTCCGCGACGTCCGCCTCGCCCCGACCGAGGACTACCGCTACGAGCCCGGCGCCGACATCCCGGTCAAGTTGTGGCTGAGCAACACCTCGCTCAACCCCGACACGCTGACCTCGGTCACCACCGATGCCGCCGACGAGGTCGTGATCAGCGGTGACGCGCAGATCCAGGCGCAGACGCTGCGGGAGATCACCGGCGACACCGATACCACCGTCGTCGTCACCGGGCTGAAGGACGAACTGCCCTACGGCCAGTCCATCCCGATGACCTTCGCCTTCGCCTCCGGCGGCACGATCCAGATCAACGTGCCGATCGAAATCCCGCAGGAGCGCAGCACCGAGCCGCGCGAGACGGTGAACATCCTCCCCGAGGAGCACCACGACATCTGGTTCGGCGAGTCCGAGGGCGGCGAGGGCGAACACTCCGAAGGCACCGGCGAAGGCCACTGAGCCAGCCCAGCAGGCCGGACGGCCACCGGGAGGGACGCATGACGAGCACAGGTGACGACCACGGCACCGGCGACCGGTCGTTCCCGCTGATGGCCGACGCGGTGCGGGCGGCCACCGAGGGTGCGGCCGAGCTGTGGCGGGCCGGCGCCGAGGCGCTGGCGGCCCAGGCGGAGGCGATCCGGCGCCATCCGCTGCCGTACCCGGTGCCCGGGCTCGACCGCTACCTCGAGCTGCTCCGGCAGGCCGCCGAGGTCAACCGCGAACTGGCCGACCAGTGGGTGGCTGCGGTCCGGACGATGACCGCCACCCTGGTCCCGAGCGGCGGAACCGCGACACCGGTGGACTCCGTCGTCTCTCCGACGTCGCCGTCGGGGTCCGGGACGCCGATCGACCCGGAGCCCCCGGCCGCGGCCGTACCGGTCACGCCCGCACCGTCCACGGCGGTGGTCGTCGCCCCGGACGCGGCACCGGTTCCGGCCGCTCCGGCCGACCCCGCCCCGGCCGAGCCCGCGCCGGCGGATCCGGCCCCCGCCGCCGCACCGCGCGGCGCGCAGACCCGCCGCACCGGCCGATCCCCCGCCCCTACGCCGACGGTCGATCCCGACGACC
>JBQGEH010000707.1:0-1901 GCA_052039515.1 Nakamurella sp.
CGCCGCCGGCGCCGACTCCGGGTGCCGCATCAACTGGTCGACGGCGAACACCGCGACTACCGGCACGACCAGCACACGCAGGCCCCAGCGACGGTGCGCCCGGCGCAGCAGCGGCGAGAGCAGCAGCAGCCAGAGGTAGCAGCGCAGGTACCACAGCGGGGTGGTCGCCCAGCCGGCCTCCCAGGCCGAGCCGTGCGGGTCGATGATCGGGAACAGCCACGCCAGCAACGACAGCGGCGAGATCGCGGTGTCCGGGCCGGGATTCAACCGGGCGACGACGAGCAGGACGGTGAGCACCACCGCTCCGAACGTCCAGAACGGCAGCAGCAGTCGCCGGAGCCGGGTGCGCAGCAGCTGCCGCCACGGCCGCTTGTCCAGCGAGCGGGCGAGCAGGCTGCCGGCGACGAAGAACATGGCGGGCATCGACGCCACGAACCAGCTGATCGCAACGGCGGCCAGGGTGTGCCAGATGATCACGCGGATCAGGGCGACCGCGCGCACGGTGTCCAGGAACCCGTCGCGGGGAGCCGCGCGGCCGGACCCCGTCGCGGTCGCGGCCGGGTGGGCCGGTGGCGGGGCGGCGGCCGGGGCGGGAGCGGGATGCGCGGCCACGGCGTCGGTCTCGTGTTCGGTGGGCCGCTCGGCTCCGGGGTCGACGGGGCGTTCCAGGACGGCGGTCACGACGCGGTCACCGTGAAGTCGTCGAAGGCCACCGCGGACTGTGAGGACACCAGGCCGGCGGTACCGGCGGCGACCGCGGCGAACGTGCCGACCTGCTTGCCGTCCCAGGAGACGACGGTGGCGTCGGCCTTCACCGTGATGCTCAGCGTGTGCCAGTCGGCCGGGTTCTGGGCGGCGCCCAGGGCGGCTCCCCCGGTGAACTTGTAGGTGCTGCTGCCGGCGTCGTAGCTGCCCCAGCGCACGTAGTCCTTGCTGGCGAGGTCGACGATGGTGGCGCCCTTGCGGGATCCGAGGGCGGGCTGGCCGAGGATGATGCCGCCGTTGACGGTGTCACCGAGGCCCTTCATCTTGACCGAGACCGTGTAGGTGGCCGGCAGGGTCGAGGTGAACTGGCTGATGTAGTCGTAGCCGGAGGCGTCGGTCTGCTGGTAGGTGCCGTCGACGATGGCCCAGGTACCGGTCAGCGTCTTCCACGCCGCGGCGTCCCCCGCGAAGTCGTCGCTCTGCTTCCCGGTCGGCCCGGCGGCGGCCGCGGCGGTCGGATCCCCGGTGGCCGCGGCGGTGTCGGCGGTGCCGGTCGACGTGGCCGGGGCCGAGCCCGCGGCCGAGGTGGCAGCGGTGGCCGCGGAGGCGCTGGACGGAGTGGCGTCGCCCGACGTGGTGGCGGCCGGCGCGGCGGCGGCTGAGGTGGTGGGCGCGGCGGTGGTGGCAGCTGCGGAAGCGGTACCGGCGGCGGCGGTGGTGCCCGCGGAAGCGGCGCCGGCGGCGGTGGCGGGCGCGGCACCGGTGGCGGTCCCCGCTCCGACCGGGACGGCGACCCACCGCGACTGGTCGTCGACGGCGTCGGCGGCGACCCGGATCAGCCAGACCGTGGCGGCGCCGTCGGCGCCGGTGAGGGTGGCCTGCCAGGACACGGCCTCGCCGTCGGGCAGGTCGGCGAGCTGGGCGGCCACCGGCCCGAGGGACGCGGCCAGGATGCCGTTCAACTGGGTCGAGGTGACGCCGGTGACGGAGCTGACCAGGACGATGCCGGTACCGGGCAGGTAGCCGCCCGAGGTGGCACTGACGCCGGTCTGGCCGGCCATCGCGGTGCTGATCGACGCGGCGGTCACGGAGAAGTCCCGGGCGGCTCCGCTCTTCGGCGGCGCCACGAGCAGCACGGCCACCATCGCCGCGAGCACCAGCAGCAGCACCGTGCGGGCCTTCGCCCCGAGCAGCCA
>JBQGEH010000708.1:0-2732 GCA_052039515.1 Nakamurella sp.
GAGGGAGTCGGTCCGGCGACCCGGGTGGTCGCGCCGGCAGCTCTGTCCGCGTCGGGCTCCCCCGACGTGGCGGCCGGCAGGTCGGGCGTGCGGTGCGTGGCGCCGGTGGGTAGGTCGGCTCGGACGCGGAACCCGCCGCCCTCGCGGAGGCCGGCGACCAGCTCGCCGCCGTGCACGGCCACGCGTTCGCGCATGCCGACCAGTCCGTAGCCCGGCGCGGTGCCGGGTCGGGCGCTGCGGGCGGCGGCGCCGAGGCCGTCGTCGGTGATCTCGACCTCGACCGAGACGTCGCGGTAGCGCAACCGGATCTCGACCCTGCTGGCGGCGGCGTGCCGGAGCACGTTGGTCAGCGCCTCCTGCGTGATGCGGAACAGCGACAGGGACACCCCGGCCGGGACCGGCCGCACGGTGCCGAACACGCCGTAGGTGACCTGCAGTCCGACGTCCCGGGTCTGCGCGACCAATGCGGGCAGCTGGTCGATCCCGGGTGCGGATTCCCGGTTCAGGTCGGTGTCGGACCACCGTTCGACCCGGGTGGTCGCAGGAGCACCGCCGGTCACCGGGTGGGTGTCGTCGGTCGGACCGGCGTCCCGCAGCACACCCAGCAGGCCCCGCAGCTCGGTGATCGCCACCCTGGCGGTGTTCTCCACCGCGGAGAGGGCATCGCTGGCGAGCTCGGGGCTCTTGCCGAGCACCCGCCGCGCCGCGCTGGCCTGCACCCCCATGACGGAGACGTGGTGGGCGACCACGTCGTGCAGCTCCCGGGCGATGTGCAGCCGTTCCCGGGTGACCGCGCGCTGCGCGTTCGCCCGTTCGGCGGCGGCGAGCGCGGCGGCCTGGTCGGCGAGCTCGCTGTGCCGGCGGGCCGACGTCCACGCCACCGTGCCGAAGTAGGTGCTCGCCGCGAAGTAGACGATGTTGACCGCGACGGTGGACAGTACGGTCGCGGCGTAGGCGGACAGCGGACCGGACGGCACCCCGCTGGCCGCGGGCAGCGCGTCGGTGTCCGCGGTGGCGTAGCTGACGATGAGGGAGGCGAACATCGCGGCGACCACGAGCGCCCGGGACCAGAACGCGGCGACCCGGCGCTGCGACCACGCGCCCACCGAGTAGATCGACCAGAACAGCGCGACGGACGCCACCAGGTTGTCCGGGAAGCCGGCGACCTGTGAGCCGAGGAAAACCACGGCGACGACCAGCATCGAGGTGATCGGGAACCGTCGCCGCCACACCAGGGGCACTGCGAACGCGACGATCCAGAACGCCTGCCAGCCCCACCCGGGCACGTCCCGTCCGTAGGCGGCGGCCAGGCTGTCCGCCACGACCACGCTGAACGGAGCCACGACGGCGAACAGCAGGACGAGCAGCAGGTCCGTGCGGCGCTGCGCGGCGGTGGGTGCCGGGCGGACCCAGCCCGGCGCGGCGATCCGCCGCCACCACCGTCCCACCCGTTCGGTCAGCACCGCCCCACGCTAGCCGCCGCCGGTGACCGTCCGGGTCCGTCGAGCGGACGACCGGCGGTCCCCCGCGCGGCGGTCAGGGGATGAGCAGCAGCTTGCCGGTGGTCCGGCGGGCGGCGAGGTCCTCGTGCGCCCGGGCCGCCTCGGCCAGCGGGTACCGTGCGCCGATGCGCAGGGAGAGCTCGCCCGTGGCGATCTTGCCCAGGACGTCGGCGGATCGCATCAGCAGCTCGTCCCGGGTCAGCACGTGGTCGGCGAGCTTGGGGCGGGTGAGGAACAGCGATTTCGCCGCGAGCCGCCGGGGGTCGACCGGCGCGGGCTGACCGCTGGCCGCCCCGAACAGCACCATGGTCCCGCGGATGCGCAGCGCGTTCATCGACCGGTCGAAGGTGTCCTTGCCGACGCCGTCGTAGACCACCCGCACGCCGTCGCCGCCGGTGAGGTCGCGGGCGACCTCGTCGAAGCCCTCGTAGTCGATGACGTCGGCCGCCCCGGCGTCGGTGCACAACTGCCGCTTCTCCGGGGTCGACGCGGTGGCGATGACGCGGGCCCCGAGCCGGGACGCGACCTGGATGAGCAGCTGCCCGACCCCGCCGGCGCCGGCGTGGACCAGCACGTCCTCGCCGGGTTGCAGCGGGTGGGACGCGGTCGTCAGGTACTGCACGGTCAGCCCCTGCAGGGGGAAGGCGGCGGCGTCCTCGTCGTCGACCCCCTCCGGGACCGGGATGAGCTTGGCCGCCTCGCCGACGATCTGCTCGGCGTAGGAGCCGGGCAGGTTCTCCCACGCGACCCGGTCACCCACCGCGACCTCGGTGACGTCCCCGGCGATCTCGACGACCGTGCCGGAGCCCTCCAGGCCCGCGGTGAACGGCAGCTTGCGGGGGTAGCTGCCGTCGCGGTGGTAGATGTCGATGAAGTTGACCCCGGCGGCGGCGATGCGCACCCGGGCCTGACCGGGACCCAGCGACGATTCCTCGAGGGAGGCCGGCTGCAGCACCTCCGGGCCGCCGGTGCGCTCGACGCGGATGGCCTGGTAGGTCGTCATGAGGATCGTCCTTCCGTCGTGGGGGTCGGGCCGGCCCCGCGGACCGCCCGGCGCAGCCGGGGTACCCGGTCGGCCAGGGCGCGTTCGGCGCCGCGGCCGGTGGGCTGGTAGTAGTCACGCCCGACGAGTTCGTCCGGCGGGTACTGCTGGACGGCGATCGCGTCCGGCAGGTCGTGCGGGAACACGTAGCGCTGGGCGTTGCCGAGCACCTTGGCCCCCGCGTAGTG
>JBQGEH010000709.1:0-1612 GCA_052039515.1 Nakamurella sp.
TGTACGACCCCGCCAAGTACCTCGGCGGCTACGACTTCGCCGGCCCGCTGTACGACGCGGACCCGAACTCCGAGCTGCCCGGCGCCACGCTGACGCCGACGCCGGACGACAACCCCATCGACAGCCTCTACACGTCCGACAACTCGGGCCACGGCACGCACGTCGCCGGCACCGCCGCCGGCTACGGCGTCCAGCCCGACGGCACCACGTTCACCGGCGACTACGGCACGCTGACCGACCTGTCCGACTGGCAGGTCGGCCCGGGCTCCGCGCCCGGAGCGGGGATCTACGCCCTCAAGGTGTTCGGCGACATCGGCGGGTCCACCGACCTCACCGGCCTCGCCCTCGACTGGGCGGCCGACCCGGACGGCGACGGCGACTTCGGCGACCACCTCGACGTGGTCAACCTGTCGCTCGGCGCCTCCGCCACCCCGTCCGACGACCCGGACAACCTGCTGATCGACCGGCTGTCCGACCTCGGCACCCTGGCGGTGCTGTCCGCGGGCAACTCCTCCGACATCACGGACGTCGGCGGCTCCCCGGGCTCCGCGGCCTCCGGCCTGACCGTCGCCAACTCCGTCGGCAGCCCGCAGACCTACGACGGCGTCGAGGTCACCGAGGCGCCCGACCCGGCCGCCGTGGGCACCTGGGCCGCGCAGAACTCCATCTCCTACGCGGGCACCGCGGACGTCACCGCCCCGGTCGTCTACCTCGGCGACGGCGTGGACGGCTGCACCCCGCTCACGGAGTACGCCGACCAGCTCGCCGGGAACATCGCCTACCTGTGGTGGGACGACGACGACGCCACCCGCGCGTGCGGCTCCGGCGCCCGGTGGAACGCGGCCGAGGCCGCCGGCGCGGTCGGCGTGCTGATCGGCACCGAGTCGACCGTGTTCTCCGCGGGCATCGCCGGCAACGCCACGATCCCCGGCGCGCAGCTCACCGCGTCGTCCACCGACGCGCTGCTCCCGTCGATCCAGGCCGGCGGCGTCGTCGCGCACCTCGGCCCGTCGCTCGCGGCCTCCGTCCAGTCGGACGAGATCGGCGACGCGCTCAACCCGGGCTCGTCCCGCGGCGCGCACGGCTCGCTCGGCATCATCAAGCCCGACGTGGCGGCGCCCGGCACGCTGATCTTCTCGGCGGCCTCCGGCACCGGTGCGGACGCGCAGTCCCTGTCCGGCACCTCGATGTCCTCGCCGCACGTCGCCGGCATCGCGGCCCTCGTCCGGGCGACCCAGCCGGGCTGGACGCCCGCGCAGGTCAAGGCCGCGGTGATGAACACCGCCACGCACGACGTGTGGACCGGCGCGAACCAGTCCGGCACCACCTACGGCCCGCAGCGGGTCGGCTCCGGCCGGGTCGACGCGCGCGCTGCGGTCGCGGACACCGTGCTCGCGTACGGCTCGGAGGACCCGGACCAGGTGTCCGTGACCTTCGGCGTCGTGGACGTCGGCGCCGAGCCCGTCACGCTGAAGAAGACCGTCACGGTGCAGAACACCGGCACGGAGCCGGTCAGCTACGACACCGCCTTCGCCGCGGCCACGACCACCGGCGGCGCGACGATCACCACCTCCCCCGCGACGCTGACGGTCCCCGCCGGCCAGCAGGGGCT
>JBQGEH010000710.1:0-2594 GCA_052039515.1 Nakamurella sp.
CGCCGCCAGTTCGCCGCCCCCGGCGAGGACCGCGAGATCGTCATCAACGACTACCTCGTGCACCAGCGCAAGCTCCTGCCCGCGCTGGCCACGAGCTACGCGCTGCACTTCGCGCAGGAGGAGCTCACCTCCACCATGCACGACGTCTACACCGCCACCCACGTGGACGGCACCGACGTCGACCCGGCCGAGCAGCGGGAACTCGAGTCCCGCGCCGCCGGGCTCTAGGCGGTGCAGACCTGGCACGCCACCGCCACCATCCAGGCCTGCCGCGAGGCGTGTGGCGGCGCCGGGTATCTCGCCGAGAACCGGCTGCCGGGGCTGCGCGCCGACATCGACGTGTTCACCACGTTCGAGGGTGACAACACGGTGCTGATGCAGCTGGTCGCCAAGGGGCTGTTGACCGGACACCGGGACGCGTTCGGATCGCTGGACAACTGGGGCAAGGTCGGTGCGGTCGCCGAGCAGGTCCGGGAGACCGTGCTGGAGCGCACCGCCGCCCGCGGGCTGATCCAGCGTCTGGTCGACGCGGTGCCCACCCGGGACGACGACGTGCCGGTGCTGAACCGGGGGTGGCAGCTGAAGCTGTTCGCCGACCGGGAGAAGCACCTGCTGGACAGCGTGGTGCGGCGGCTGCGGCGGCGGGACCGCGCCGCCGACCCGTTCGACACCCTCAACGACGTGCAGGACCACCTGCTGCACGTGGCCCGGGCGCATGTGGACCGGCTGGTGCTGGAGGCGTTCGTCCGCGGTGTCGAGCGGACCACCGATCCGGCCGCCCGCGCCCTGCTGGACCGGGTCTGCTCGCTGTACGCGCTGACCGTGCTGGAGGGCGACCGGGCCTGGCTGCTGGAACACGACCGGCTCACGGTCGCCCGCTCCAAGTCGCTGACCACCGCGGTCAACGCCCTGCTGCGGGAGCTGCGACCGCACATGGTGACCCTGGTCGACGGCTTCGGGGTGCACCCGGAGTGGCGGGCGGCGCGGATCCTCGAGGAGGAACCGGGTCGGCAGGCGGCGACCGAGGCGCACGACCGGTCGCTGCGGGACACCGCCGCCGGCGAGACCGACCGGACCGCCACCGAACTGCTGGTGGTGCCGGCTCAGTAGTGTGATCCGCCTCGCGCCCGACCGATCCGGCCGGTGCGACCGCCGATCATCTGGTGGAGTGGTCGAGCCCCGTTCCCCCGCCACCACCGCGGAGTCCCCCATGCAGATGAAGCTCGAACTGGTCCCCGTCCCGGTCGCCGACGTCGACCAGGCGCGCGACTTCTACGTCCACGCCCTCGGATTCGTCCAGGACGTGGACATGTCGCCCGGGCCCGGCGTGCGGATCGTCCAGCTGACCCCGCCCGGCTCCGCCTGCTCGATCCTGCTGTCCACCGGGCTGCCGCAGCTGTCGTCGACGACCCCGGGCACGGTCCACGGCCTGCACCTCGTGGTGCCCGACATCGAGACGGCCCGGGCCGAGCTGGTCGGCCGGGGCGTGGCCGTCGGCGCGATCGACGACGTCGGCGGCGGGGTCCGCTACGCCGCGATCACCGACCCGGACGGCAACACGCTGGTCCTGCAGGAGATGCCCTGGCGGACCGGCGACGCGTTCTGAGCAGTTCCGACCGGCTCCGCACACGGCAACGGCCGGGACACCGTGGGGTGCCCCGGCCGTGAAGCCGGAACCGGCTGAGCGTGGCTCAGTACCGGTCGGTGTCCGAGCCCTCCGGGTCGAAGACGTGCATGGCGGCCTCCTCGGCGGTGGCGCCGCCACCCGCGATGCCGTCGTCCTCGGCGATCAGCGACTTCTCGTTGTCGTCGTAGGTGCCGTCGCCGTAGTCGACCAACCGGCCGGCCCGCTCGTCACCGACCTCCAGCGCCTCGACCTCCTGCTGGTCCCGCCGCTCGGCGAGCACGTCGACATCGGGTTCCTCGGCGGCGAGCAGTTCGTCCAGGCTCAGCCCCTCGGCCTCCTCAGCCTCGGTCGGAACCTTGGTCTTGGGCTCGTAGTCGGGCGGGCTGTACCCCTGGTCGAGCACCTGGTCCTGGGTCATGTCGTAGACCGGGTCACCCTCGACGACCTGCTCGAAGGAGTCCTCGCCGCCGTCGTTGGAGCTCAGTTCCGGGTTCGTGCCGTCGAGCGTCCCGACCTCGAAGCTCTCGTTGGCGTCCGCTGATTCACTCACGGTGTCAGTGCTCCTCTCGTGCCGACTGCCGGTCACGGCAGCCAGACGTCGTCTGTCGTCCGGTCTGGCAGGTACCCCTGCCGTCTACCCGGCAACCCCCAGCGCTTCTCGCAGCAGCGGCAGCATCAGCGCGGTGGCGCGTCCGCGGTGGGACAGCGCGTCCTTCTCGGCGGGACTCAGCTCGGCGCTGGACCGGCCGTCGGCGTCGTCCGGGGCGAACACCGGGTCGTAGCCGAAACCGTTGCTGCCGCGCCCCTCCCGCAGCACCCGGCCGCGCCATTCGCCGCGCACCAACCGGTGTTCCCCGCCCGGGACGGCCAGCGCCAGCGCGCACACGCAGGAACCGCCGCGGCGGTCGTCGGGCACGTCGCGCAGC
The DNA here is from genome assembly GCA_052039515.1 of Nakamurella sp. Lineage (GTDB taxonomy): Bacteria > Actinomycetota > Actinomycetes > Mycobacteriales > Nakamurellaceae > Nakamurella. The sequence continues at coordinate 2,554 of JBQGEH010000710.1, forward strand.
TGGGCCAGCAGCAGTGCCGTGTTCGCCGGGTCGTCGCCGTG
>JBQGEH010000711.1:0-2039 GCA_052039515.1 Nakamurella sp.
TTGGAGCGGTTGCCGAGCTTGTCCTTCAGCCGCACCACGTCGAGCTGGTTGCGGGTGCCGTCGGGCAGCACCCGCGGGACGACGAAGCAGGTGACCCCCTCGTCGGCCTGCGCCAGGACCAGGAAGACGTCGTTCATCGGAGCCGAGGTGAACCACTTGTGGCCGTGGAGCGTGTAGCTGCCGTCGGGCTGCGCCACCGCCCGGGTGACGTTGGCGCGGACGTCCGATCCGCCCTGCTTCTCGGTCATCCCCATCCCGGCCAGGGCGCCGCGCTTGGATGTCGGCGGCCGCAGGCCGGGGTCGTACGACGTGGAGGCCAGCAGCGGCGTCCACTCCTTGGCCAGGGCGTCGTCGGCGCGCAGCGCGGGGACCGCGGCGTAGGTCATCGAGACGGGGCAGCCGTGGCCCGGCTCGGTGTGCGACCAGGCGAGGAACCCCGCAGCCCGGCGCACGTGGGCGTGCGCGGCGCCGGCGTCCTGCTGCTCCCACGGGGTCGCGGCCAGGCCGTGGCCGACGGCGCGCCCCATCAGCCAGTGCCACGACGGGTGGAAGACGACCTCGTCGATGCGGTTGCCCCACCGGTCGTACGGCGTCAGCCGCGGCGGGTTCTGGTTGGCCAGCAGGCCGTGCTCGCGCGCCTCGTCGGTGCCGGCCTGGCGGCCGAGGTCGGCGAGGTCGGCGACGACGTCGGCGGACGCGTGCCGGGTGACCGCCTCGACCAGCGCGAGGTCGGTGGCGACCACGTCGTGACCGACCAGCGGCGGCGCCTGGTTGGTGGCTGCGCGGGCGTCCCGGATATCGCTGACCATGTCGTTACGGTAGTTCCATGCCGGCGTCCGACACCCCACCGTCCGCGGCGGTGGGCGGCTTCGCGGCGTGGTTCGCTGGGGTGCGCGAGGTGGTGTGGCGCCTGGTCGTCACGACGGTCGGCTCGTGCCTGCGTCACCGGGTCACCGGGCTGGCCGCGGAGGCGGCGTTCTTCGCCGTGGTCTCGGTGCCGCCGCTGATCTTCGCGCTGGCCGGCGGCGTGGGCTACGTGAGCGAGCGGTTCACCCCGGCGCAGGTGGCCGACACCCAGCAGGCCGTGATCGACCTGTCCTCGCGCTTCCTGACGCAGAGCGCCGTCGACCGGATCATCACGCCGACCATCGAGGACGTCCTCAGCGGCCCGCGGCTCGACGTGATCTCGCTCGGCTTCGTGCTGGCGCTGTGGTCGGGCTCGCGGGCCCTCAACGTGTTCGTCGACACCATCACCGTCATGCACGGGCTCGGCGGCCACCGCGGCATCGTGCGCACCCGCGCCCTGTCGTTCCTGCTCTACGTGCTGGCGATGGTCACCGGCGTGGTCACCCTCCCGCTCGTCGTCGCCGGCCCCACCCTCGTGCGCACGGCGCTGCCCGACCGCCTCGATGTGGTGATGGGCTTCTACTGGCCGATGGTGGTGCTGCTGTGCATCTGCTTCCTGGCCACGCTCTACCACGTGTCGGTGCCGGTCCGGACCAACTGGAGCTTCAACCTGCCGGGTGCGGCGTTCGCCCTGATCTGCTGGATCTTCGGCTCCTACCTGCTGCGCTGGGTGCTCACGGTGACCGCCGCCGACTCCCGCTCCATCTACGGCCCGCTGGCCGCCCCGATCGCGGTCCTGCTCGGGCTCTACTTGGTCGCTTTCGCGGTGCGTATCGGCGCGGCGTTCAACGCCTCGTTCGACACGGTCTTCCCGCAGATGTCCACGACCCGGGCCCGGCTCGAGCTCGTGCAGCGACTCCGGCAGCGCCTGTCCACCCGGAGCGACCCGGTCGAGTAGGTTGCGGGGCGTGGCGGACGACGTGACCAACCCCGCCGGCGGCCGGGTGGCGCTGCCGGACCAGGTGCGTTCCCCCTGGTGGCAGCTGACCCGCCGGATGCTGCTGGCGGTCGCGATCCTGGTCGGCACCGTGCTGCTGGTCTACCTCGACCGGGGTTCCTACCGCGACGCCAACGACCCGACCGGCGAGGTCGACCTGATCGACTCGATCTACTACACCACGGTCACGCTCAGC
>JBQGEH010000712.1:0-2812 GCA_052039515.1 Nakamurella sp.
TCGAGCTGCCACAGGCCGTGCCGGGCGGCGAACTGGCGGACCAGGTGCGCCCGTACGACCGCGGCGTCGGGGTCGACGATCCAGGCACCGGCCGGGGCCACCGGGACGTCGTCGGGGTCGGCGTCGGTGAGCTGCACGGCGGGGCCGGTCGTGCTCAGCACGGTCGCGCGGCGGCGGGCGGTGGCGAGCTCCGGCGGCCACAGCACCGCCTCCCGCGCTGAGCCGTCCAGCGAGACGACCTCCACCTCGCCGGGGCGGGCGAGCGCGTCGTAGTCCACCCCCGGTGGGACCCGTAGCACCGGGGGCCGGTCGGGCCACGCCCGGTCCAGCGCGTCCAGCGCGGGCACGGTGGCCGCGGACAGGATGCGCCGTCCCGCGCCGTCGCGGCGGGCCGGGTCGGCGTAGGGCAGCAGGCCCGTCGACACCCGACGGAGCGCGTTCGCGCGGACCACGACCGGCCCGACGTTGTGCCGGGCCATCCGCGCCCGTACCGGGTCCAGGTCGGAGCCGAGGACCCGACCCCCGGCGGCGACCAGCGCCGCCAGGTCGGCGCCCACGGAACAGGTGACGTCGTGGACGGCGACCCCGGCCAGCCGACGGGCGCGGTGCTCGGCGACCGGCCACGGCGTCGCCTGCTGCAGGGCCTCGTCGGTGAACCACCAGCGGGCCGCCCGCTCCCCCAGTTTCGGCACCGCCCGCCGGCGCAGCGTCACCGTCTCCACCGCGGCCGCGGCGTGCGGACCGACCAGCCGGCGGGCCGCGTCCAGGTCCCGCAGGGTGCTGTCGGGCCGCAACGTCAGGGTCGCGTCCAACGCGGTCAGCGCGTCCTCGCCGCCGGCCAGGAAGTCCAGGTCGGCGTCGGCGAAGCGGAAGCTCACGCCCCGGTGAACTCGGCCTTGCCCGGCCCCGACTCGATGAACGACCGCATGCCCGCCCGCTGGTCGGCGGTGCCGAACAGCGCCGCGAACACCTGCGCCTCCAGCCGCAGACCGCTGGCCAGGTCCATCTCGGTGCCGGCGTCGATCGCGTACTTCGCCGCCGCCAGCGCCACCGTCGGTCCCTGCGCGAGCTCGCGCGCCCAGGTCAGGGCGGTCGCGTAGACCTCGGCGGCGGGCACCGAGCGGGAGGCCAGACCCATCCGGACCGCTTCCTCGCCGTGCACCGGACGGCCACCGAAGACGAGCTCTTTGGCCCGGGTGACGCCGACCAGCCGCGCGAGCCGCTGGGTGCCACCGCCGCCGGGGATGACCCCGAGGGTGATCTCGGGCAGCCCGATCAGCGCGTCCTCGCCCATCACCCGGAAGTCCGCGGCCAGCGCCAGTTCGCAGCCGCCGCCGAGCGCGTAGCGGGTGACGGCGGCGATGACCGGCTTCGGGATGCGGGCCACCGCGTCGATCGCCTCGGTGAGACCCCGGCCGAAGGCGGTGATCTCGGCGACGCTCTGCTCGGCCATCTCCTTGATGTCGGCGCCCGCGGCGAACGCCCGCTCGCCGACGGAGAGCACCACGGCGCGGAGGGCGGGATCGGCGGCGGCCTGCTCGGCGGCGGCCCGCAGCGGGGCGTGCATGGCCGCGTTGATGGCGTTGACCGGCGGCCGGTCGAGCCGGATGACGCCGACGGCGCCGTCGATCTCCAGGCGGACCAGGGGCGCTGCAGAGTCGGTGCTGTCAGGCATGGGCGAAGTACCGTCCGTCGCGTCGGGACAGGGTCAGCGGCAGCCCGAAGGTGGCCGTGAGCGCCTCGTCGGTGAGGGTGTCGGCGATGGGTCCCGCCGCGACCACCGCGCCGCCGCGGAGCAGCAGCAGGTGGGTGAACGAGGACGGGATCTCCTCGACGTGGTGGGTGACCAGCACCGTGGTGGGCGACCCGGGGTCCCGGGCGAGCACGTCCAGCCGGGCGAGCAGATCCTCCCGGCCGCCGAGGTCCAGGCCGGCCGCGGGTTCGTCGAGCAGCAGCAGCTCCGGGTCGGTCATCAACGCCCGGGCGGCCAGCACCCGTTTGCGCTCGCCCTCCGACAGCGTCCCGTAGCGACGGTCGGCCAGCGGGCGCATCCCCATCGCGTCCAGCAACTCCTCGGCGCGGGCGAAGTCCTCGCCGCCGTACTCCTCCCGCCATCGGCCGATCTGGCCGTAGCCGGCCGAGACGACGACGTCGCGCACCCGTTCCTCGGCCGGTACCCGGGCCGCCAGCGCCGCGGAGGAGATGCCGATCGACGGCCGGATCTCGGCCAGGTTGACCGCGCCGAGCCGGGCCCCGAGGACGTGTGCCCGCCCGGAGGTCGGGTGCAGCTGGGCGGCGGCGATCTGCAGCAACGTGGTCTTGCCGGCGCCGTTGGGGCCCAGCACCACCCAGCGCTGGTCGACCTGGACGTCCAGGCTCACCGTGTCCAGCAGCAGGGTCTCGCCGCGCCGGACGGTGATCTCGTTCAGGTGGACGACCGAGTTCGGTCCGGGCTGGATGCTGACTCCGCGGGGGCTCACGCCGAGCATTCTCCCGTACGGGCGACCGCAGGGGTGGCAGCCCCGTCCCGACACCCCCGGAGGAATGGCCGCGGATGCCGAGTACGTCACGACCGCCGCCCGCGGACAGTCCGGACCGACCTGATCGGACAGAATCAGCGGATGTTCCCCGATGTCGTGCCCGCACCGGCCGCCTACACCCCCGCCCCGGGACGGCCGTTCCCGCTGGGCGCGGTGCCCACGGACGGCGGCACGTTCTTCTCCGTGGTCTCCGACCGGGCCACCGCGGTGGAACTGTGTCTGGTCGGCGAGGGCGGTGCCGAGCGCCGTTTCACGCTGCCCGAACGGACCTC
>JBQGEH010000713.1:0-1559 GCA_052039515.1 Nakamurella sp.
GCGTGCGGTCCACCAGCACCGCGTACACCAGGCCGATCAGCGTCGACGCGATCGGCACCAGGATCACCCAGATCGCGGTGTTGGTCAGCACGCTCTGGAACTGCCCGCCGGTGAGGACGCGGGTGTAGTTGTCCACCCCGATGAACTCGTTCCCGCGCTTGTCGAAGAACGAGTTCCACAGGGTGAGCACGGCGGGGCGCACGAGCCCCCACGCCAGCAGCAGCAGGGCGGGCCCCGCGAACGCCGCGGCCACGACCCACCGGGGGACCCGGCTGGGCCGGTCCACCAGGAACAGGATCGCGCCCATGACGACCACGAACAGCGCGACCGCCAGGAACATCAGGGCGAACTTCTCGCCCACCGAGCTCGCGCTCGTCAACCAGTCCATGTACGCCTCCGAACCGGACGGGCCCGCCCGGCGGGACGGGGGGTGGTGCCCCCGCGCCCCGCCGGGCGGGCCGTCAGCCGATCAGTCGATCGATGCCCGACCCCGTCAGGAGCCGGCGGGCCAGGAGTCCTCGACCGACTTCGCGGCGTCCTCCGTGGAGGTGCCGGTCAGCCAGTTGACGATCGCGGTCCAGAAGGTGCCGGCACCGACCTCGCCGGGCATCAGGTCGGACGCGTCGAACCGGATCACGGAGTTCGGGTCGGCGAGGATCTCCGCCGACAGCTGGTCGAACTCGGTGGCCAGGTTGTCGGGGTCCAGGCCGTTGTTGGCGCTGACCCAGCCGCCCATCGGGGTGGTCTTGGCCTTGGTGTTGGCCCAGTCCGCGCTCGACAGGTACGTCTGGAAGGCCTGCACCTCGGGGCGGTCGTCGAAGGCCGCGACGAACTCGCCACCGCCGAGGACCGGCTTGATGTCGGTCTGGTCGGTCGGCAGGTAGAACGCGTAGACGTCGCCGTCCGGCGCGACCTCGGTGCCCTCGGGCCACTGCGTCTGGTAGAAGTTCGCCGCGCGGTGCAGCCAGCAGGTGCCGTCGAGGATCGGGAAGCCCGCGTCCGTCCACGGCGTGGTGGCGATCGAGTCGACGCCGCCCAGGCCGGCGTTCACGTACTCGTCGTTCTTGAGGATGTCGCCGACCGTGTCCCAGGCCTCGATGATCTGGGGGTCGTTGAACGGGATCTCGTGGGTGTACCACTGGTCGTAGACCTCGGGGCCCGCGGTGCGGAGCACGACGTCCTCGAGCCAGTCGGTGCCCGGCCAGCCGGTCGCGTCGCCGGACTCCACGCCGGCGCACCACGGCATGCCGCCGTCGTCGACGATCTGGTCCGAGAGGGCGATCAGGTCGTCCCAGGTCTCCGGGACCTCGTAGCCGGCGTCCTCGAACATCGACGGCGAGTACCAGACGTACGACTTCACGTTGGAGCCGAGCGGGGCCGCGTAGAACGTCCCGTCGACCGTGCCGTACTCCTTCCAGGACTCGCTGAAGAACTCGTCCACGTTCGCGACCGTGGCGTCGGGCGCCGGGACGATCGCGTCCGGGAAGTCGGTGACGATCGTGTTCAGCAGGCCCGGCTGCGGCAGGTACGCGATGTCGGGCGCGTTGCCGGCCTGGATG
>JBQGEH010000714.1:0-9282 GCA_052039515.1 Nakamurella sp.
TGCCCGACCAGTACCGGCATCAGGAAGCCCTGGGCGACCAGGTCGCGGTCGGCGTCGTACTCGGCGAGGCCGCGCTCGTAGGTGTCGGCGAGGAACGCCAGCGCCGCCGGGCTGCGCGGTGGCAGGTCGGGAACGTCGAACTCGACCAGAACGAGCCGGCCGAGCCGGCCCGCCAGGGCACGCAGCACGGCGGAACGCTCGTCCGTCGGCAGCGCGTGCAGGGCGAAGGTCGACTCGGCGAGATCCCACCGGCGGTCATCGGCGGCGAGCAGCTCCTGCACGGTGCCGTGGGTGGCCCGCACCGCCGTGTCCGGCCGGGACCGCAGGGCCGCCTCGGTAGCCGCGAGCAGTGCCGCCGACGGCTCGACCACCTCGACGGCGGGGACCGGGTGCCGGTCCAGCGCGGGCAGCAGCGCCGACCCGTCGCCGCACCCGATGTCCAGCACCGTCCGCGGCCGGTGCGCCGCGTACTCCCCGGCCAGAGCCGTGCTGGTGGCGTCGTACAGCCCGACGTTGCCGCCGCCCCGGATGAACGCGGCGAACGCGGCGGGCCGGTCGTACACCGACGCCGCCAGCGGATCGTCGGCCAGGAAGCGGGCGAGCGCGGTGCCGACCAGCGAGGGGTCGCCGACCGCCGCCCGCCGGGCCGCGTCCCGGTCGCCGTCGACGAGGCACTGCAGGGCGGTGACCACGGCGGGGGACGTCATGCCCCGAGTATCGGTCACGGCTCAGGACACCCCCTGGCCGATCACCGAGAGTAGGGCCAGCGCCTCGTGCGTCGGACTGCCCGGCACGGCGGTGTAGACCAGCAGGTGGTGCGAGCGGGCCGGGTCGAGCAGCGACTGGCAGTTCAGCTCCAGCACCCCGAGCTCGGGGTGGACGAACCGCTTGAGCTCGCGGGGCTGCAGTCCCACCTCGTGCCGCTGCCACAGCGTCCGGAACTCCGCACCGCCGGAACCGCCGTCGGCCAGCAGCAGGTCGACCAGGTGCGCGGCCCGCGACCCCGGCCCGCGCAGCGTGACCACGCCGCGCAGGCCCGACACGAACAACCGGCCGAGGAACTCGTGTTCCTCCGGGGCGTACCGGGACCGGGCGGCGGGGTCGGTGAACCAGCGGTAGCCCAGGCTGCGGGCCGGGCCGGTGAACGACGTCAGGTCACCGGTGAGCGCGGCACCGAGCGGGGTCTGCCGCAGCGTCTCGCCCAACTCGGTGACGATCTCGGCCGGGGTGTCGGTGAGCCGGTCGAAGATCCGCAACAAGCCGGGGCCGATGTGGTCGCCGGCGGCGCCGCGGGCGGCCGGCTGATGACCGGCCAGCCGGAACAGGTGCTCCCGCTCTTCCAGCGTCAGGTTCAGCCCCAGCGCGATCGCCGCCACCATCTGCGGCGACGGCTGCGGGCCCCGTTCCTGCTCCAGCCGTGAGTAGTAGTCGGTGGACATGTGGCTCAGCGCCGCGACCTCCTCGCGCCGGAGCCCGCTGGTGCGGCGCCGCGGACCGCGCGGCAGCCCCACGTCCTCCGGCTGCAGCGCCTCACGGCGGTGACGGAGGAACTCCGCCAGTCCGGCCCGGTCGATGGTCACGGCGCTCCCTCCTGTCGTGCCCATTGTCGCGAGCCGACGGCCGGGCAACCACGGTCCGCCGATCCCCCCGTACGGCGTGCACCACAACCAGGGACCGCCGATCCCCGGATGACCGCGCCCTGAACGGACGGCCGCGCCAGGCCCAGGCTCGACATCACCGACACCGACCGAAGGAGCCTCCCGTGCCGCGCACCCCCATCCACCTCACCGACCCCGACCTCACCGGCCGTCGCGCGCTCGTCACCGGCGGCAGCGACGGCATCGGACTGCGGATCGCCGCCCGGCTCGCCGCGACCGGTGCCGACGTGCTGCTGCCGGTCCGCAACCGGCGCAAGGGCGACGCCGCCGTCGCCGCCATCCGGCGGGAGACCCCCACCGCGACGGTGGAGCTCGCCGACCTGGACCTGTCGTCGCTCGAGTCGGTGGCCGCGCTGGGGGAGAGCCTCCGGACGGACGGGCGGCCGCTCCACGTCCTGGTCGCCAACGCCGGGGTGATGACCCCGCCCACGCGGCAGACCACGGCCGACGGCTTCGAGCTGCAGTTCGGCACCAACCACCTCGGTCATCTGGCGCTGGTCGGGCACCTGATGCCGCTGCTGACCGCCGGGCGAGCCCGGGTGGTGTCGCAGACCAGCGTGGCCGCCCGCAGCGGCGGCATCCACTGGCAGGACCTCAACTGGGAGCGGAGGTACGACGGGATGAAGGCCTACGCGCAGTCCAAGATCGCGGCCGGCCTGTTCGCCCTCGAACTGGACCGGCGCAGCCGGGCCGGCGGCTGGGGGATCACTGGCGCGGTCGCGCACCCGGGCGTCGCACCGACCAGCCTGCTCGCCGCGCGCGCGGAGGTGGGGCGCGCCGCCGACACCCGCGGGCGACGGGTCATCGCGGCGATGTCGCGGCGGGGGCTGCTGGTGGGGACGCCGGACAGTGCCGCGCTGCCCGCCGTGGTCGCGGCGACGTCGGCGCCGGCCGGGTCGTTCACCGGCCCGGGCGGGCTCGGGCATCTGGGAGGTGCGCCGGCTCCGCAGCGGCTGTACCGGCCGCTGCGCGACGAGGCGGAGGCGGCCAGGCTGTGGACGACGTCGGAGGAGCTCACCGGGGTGGCGTTTCCCCGCTAGGTCACGGTGGCGGTGGGGCGCGGAGCACCGGCCTGCGAGACTCGGCCCATGACCGATCCCGCCCGCGTCGTCTACATCCTGGTCGACGGCGAGAACCTCGACAGCACCCTGGGCAACACGATCCTGCGGCACCGACCCGAGTCGGGGGAGCGGCCCCGCTGGGAGCGGCTGACCGAGTACGTCCGTACCCGCTGGGGCGGGGACGTCCGGCCGCTGTTCTTCCTCAACGCCGCGAACCTGACGCTGCCCAGCGCGTTCGTGCAGGCCCTGGTCGGCCTGCGGTACCGGCCGGTGCTGCTGACCGGCCCGGCCGACGTCAAGGTGGTGGACGCGGCGATCCTGCGCACCCTGGCCGCCATCGCCGCGCAGGCCGAGCACGCCGACGTCATCCTGGCCAGCCACGACCAGGACTTCCTGCCCGGGGTGACGCCGCTGCTGGACGGCACCCGCCGGGTCGGCCTGCTCGGCTTCCCCGAGCACTTCAACAGCCGGTACCTGGAGCTGCAGCAGCAGGGCCTGGAGTTCCTCGACCTCGAGTACGACGTGCAGGCGTTCAACCGGAAACTGCCGCGGCTGCGGGTCATCCCGATCGAGCAGTTCGACCCGACGCAGTTCCTCGGGCCGATCTGACCGAGGCGCCGCGGGTAGACCAGGAGTGGCGGCGGACCGTCGCCGCCGACGGGAGGACACCGCATGGAGTACGCACGCCTGGGCCGCAGCGGCCTGCAGGTCTCGACGATCACGCTGGGCTGCATGAGCTTCGGCGAACCCGACCGGGGTGGACACCCGTGGTCGATGCCGGAGGAGCGGTCCCGGCCGTTCATCCAGCGCGCCCTGGAGCTCGGCGTCACCACCTTCGACACCGCCGACGTCTACTCCGACGGCACCAGTGAGGAGATCGTCGGGCGGGCGCTGCGCGACTTCGCCGTCCGCGAGGAGATCGTGCTGGCGACCAAGGTGCACGGCCGGATGCGCCCCGGACCGAACGGCGGCGGGCTGTCCCGGCGGCACATCCTGTCCGCGATCGACGACAGCCTGCGGCGCCTCGGCACCGACTACGTGGACCTGTACCAGATCCACCGCTGGGACCCGGAGACGCCGATCGAGGAGACGATGGAGGCGCTGCACGACGTGGTCCGGGCCGGCAAGGCCCGCTACCTCGGGGCGTCGTCGATGTGGGCCTGGCAGTTCGCGAAGGCCCAGTACACCGCCGACCGGTACGGCTGGACCCGCTTCGTGTCCATGCAGGACCAGTACAGCCTCATCCAGCGCGAGGAGGAGCGGGAGATGCACCCGTTCTGTCTCGACCAGGGCGTCGGGGTGCTGCCGTGGTCGCCGCTGGCCCGGGGCCGGCTGACCCGCGATCCGGACACCACCACCGGCCGCAGCGAGACCGACGACTTCGGCAAGCGGCTGTACCGGCAGCGCGAGGAGGCCGACCGCGCCGTCATCACCGCCGTCGCGGCGATCGCCGGGGAACGCGGGATCCCGCGCGCCCAGGTGGCGCTGGCCTGGGTGCGGCAGCAGCCCGCGGTGACCTCGCCGATCGTCGGGGTGACGAAGATGAGCCACCTCGAGGACGCGGTCGCCTCGGCCCAGCTCACGCTCACCGACGACGAACTGCAGCGGCTGCAGGCGCCGTACGTCAGCCGGGATCCCGAAGGCTTCTGAGCGTCACCCGGTGGGGCATCATCGGCTGGCGCACACCGCGTCCGAGACGAAGGCGGCCCACGATGGCGGATCCGAACCCGAGAGCACCGTTGTTCTTCCTGGCGTGGGCGTTGGACGCCCATCCCGGCGGTGACGGGGTGGAGATCTCGGCGCACCTGGTCGCCCCGACGTTGATCCGGCCGGAGTTCCTCGACGACGACGCCCGGGCCGTGCTGGTCGTCGCCGGTGGGCTGGTCCGGTCGACCGGCCACCGGTTGGTGTTCTTCTCCGAGCTGACCGCGGCGCTCGCCGCCGACGGCGAGTCGTGGGAGACCCGCGAGGTCGACTGGGCGCAGGCGCTGCGCACGCTCAGCGGGCCGGGGGTGCCCGGGTTCGACTTCGGGCTCTACCACCGGGACTGGCTGGCCGTCGTCGGCGGCTCCCGGTACGTCACCGTGCTGGACGGCGACGACCAGGTCACGTTGGACGTCGCCGCCGAACGGGACCGGCTGCGCGAGGTGCTGACGCCGCTGCTCTACCAGCAGTGGGACACCTTCATCAGCCCACACCTCTGACCGGGCGTCACTTCCCGAGGCCGGCCACCAGGTTGATCGTCGCGGCCAGCACCACCGAGCCGAACACGAACGACAGCAACGCATGTCGCAGGGCGGTGGCGCGGATCGCGGAGGTCTTGAGGTCGGTGTCGGAGACCTGGAAGGTCATCCCGATGGTGAACGCGAGGTAGGCGAAGTCGGCGTAGCGGGGCGGCTCGTCGGCGTTGAAGTCGATGCCGCCGTCCGGCCCGGTGTAGTAGAGCCGGGCGTAGCGGGTGGTGAAGACGGTGTGCACGGTGATCCAGGACGCGGCGACGGCGGTCAGGCTCAGCGCGGCGCGTACGTCGGCCTGGTCGCTGCCGGCCAGCAGCAATCCGACCGCGCCCAGGCTCGCCACGGCGGCGCCGAGCACGACCGCCTCGGTGAGCCGGCGGCCCGGGTTCTCCGCGACCGCGTGCCGGGCGGTGTCGGCCCCCGACATCCCGCCGATACGGCGCCAGAGCGTCGCGTCGTAGACGGCGGCCGTGGCCACCCACCCCAGCAGCAGGCCGTGCGGCCCGCTCCAGGTCAGGCCCACCGCGACGCCGACGACCAGCCCGACCAGCGCGGACACGGCCAACCGGGTGCGGGCGGTGAGGCCGGCGGGGCGGGCGGTGGGAGCCGTGGCGGTCACGGACCGATCCTGCGCGCCCCGACCGACCGGGACGGTGCACCACGCGGGTGCACCGCCCCGGAACGGCCTCGGGGACGGTCAGAGGGTCGGCCGGTCCGCGGTGCGGATCTCCTCCTCGGCGGTGGCCTGGATGAGGGCGAGCAGGGCCGGGTCCAGTCCCGGCGAGAACTCCTCGCGCCGCTCCGGTGCGATGGTGATGGGTTCGCCACCGTCCGGCATGAACTCAGTGGTCAGCTCGGTGCCGTCACCGGACGGGGACGCTCCGCGGTAGAGCTTGTCGGCCTCGCTCTTGTTGTCGGCGCTGAACGTGTACTGGATGCTCTGCAGCCCCTTGTCGGTCAGCTTCTTCACCTCGGGGAAGGCCTCGGCGTTGGTCTTGGGGATCGGCAGCAGCGACCCCCAGTTCACCCCGAGGCTCTCCAGCGCCTTGGCGAACGCGTTCTCGTGCGCCTGGTCCCGCACGATCAAGTAGGCGATCGTCGAGCGCGCGGTCTTGTTGTCCGTCATCTCGTAGATGCGGCACTTCTGCAGCCGGCCGGTGGACTCCAACATGAGGTTGTAGAGCAGATCCAGCACCAGGTTGCCGCTGTTGTAGACGTAGGACCCCGACCACGGATTGCCGACCGAGTCGACCGGCAGCGCGCCCTGCGCGCCGACCAGGAAGTGGTGGATGTTGCCGGTGTCCTTGGCGATGGTCAGCGGCGTCGCGCCGCCCGATCCCGGCTTGTCGAGCGGATCGGTCTTCTTCCCGCTGTAGCCCGGGGCGCCGTCCAGCAGCCGCGCGATGGTGGTGCCGATCAGCTCGACGTGGCTGATCTCCTCGGTGCCGACGCCCTGGATGAGGTCCTTGTACGGCTTGGACTTCGGGTCTCCGCGGAAGTTCATGCTCTGGAACAGGTACTGCATCATCGTGCGCATCTCGCCGAACTGGCCGCCCAGACCTTCCTGAAGGGCGTTGGCGGCGGCCGGATCCGGCTCGTCCTGGGCGATCTCGTTGATCAGCAGTTCCGTGTGCAGGTACATCGGTTGCTCCTCGCTGTCGGAAAGCGGGCGCGGGCCGACGCGGACCCCGGGCGTGCGGGCGGATGGTCGGCGGCGCCGTCCGGCACCGGCCGGTCGCGGCCTACGGTGTCGGAGGTGTCCAGAGCGGACGTTCCCATGCGCCGTCGGTCCACCGGTGGCGACCTGACGGTATGGCGGCCGACCGCGGTTTCGATCGACAACCGGTGTGTGCCCGTCGTTGTGGGAGGTCAAACGGCGGCGCCGGCGTTGCCCTTCCGGTCGGCGGTGCGGGTGGCGCCGGCGGTGGTGCCGCCCCGGAGAGCGCCCGCCTCGACCTCGAGCAGCTGTTCACCGCGCCGTTCCGCGTCGTAGGCGGCCCGCCCACCGCGCAGCCCGAAGAGCCGCTTGGACAGCAGCAGGTACACCACCGCGGCGACGTTGGCGACGAACAGCAGGATGTGGAAGACGGTGAGACCCCGTACCAGCTCACGGATCTCCCACGGCAGGAAGACCGACGTGGCCACCACGGCGAGATACTCGCCCCACCGCTGCATCGTCCACAGGCCGACCGCCTCGGCGAGCTCGAGCAGCGCGTAGGCGGCCAGGCCGATCGCGACCAGGGTCAGCCGCTCCGGCGACTCGGTCAGCGCGTTCTGGAAGTCGCGGACGAGCGCGAGCTGCTCGACGTGGATGCCCATCGCCGACAGCAGCGGCAGGTCGCGGTCGACGACCGCCTGGATGGACTGCTGCGAGTTCCGGAAACCCAGCACCGCCCACACGCCCAGACCCAGCAGCACGAAGCGGAACGCGCGTTCGACGGCCAGGAAGCGGACGACGACGGCCTGTCGCAGCGCCTTGCCGCGCAGCACCAGTGGCGCGTGGTCGGCGGGCCCGGACGACCGCGGCGGGCCGGTCACGAAGTCACCGCAGCGCAGGCAGCGCCAGGCCTCGCCCACCGCCGTGGTGGTGGAGAGCCGGTCGGCGAGGTCGCGCTCGTCGGGGCGGTAGGTGAGGTGGCCGTGGCGGGCGCAGGCGCGCAGCTCCCAGGCGGTCCAGCGGGACGACATCGGACCAGTGTGCGGCCGATGCGCCGTGCGCGACGCGCCTTTCCGCGAGGTCACACCATCCTGGGACGTCACTCAGATCCCTCCGGGAGGCAGGGGCTGCAGGTCGTAGCCGGCGGCCCGCAGCCCGTCGATGATGCCGGGCAGCGCGGCGAGGGTCTGGTCCCGGTCGGTGCCGCCGGCGTCGTGCAGCAGCACCACCGCCCCCGGGGTCACCGCGGACAGCACGTTCGCGACGATGACGTCCACACCCGGCTTGGTCCAGTCCCGGGAGTCCACCGCCCAGCCCAGCGGTACCACCCCGCGCGCCTGTGCGACCTGCCGCAGGGTGTCGGTGGTCCCGAAGTCGCCACCGGGAGCGCGGAACCAGTGCGAGGACGCGCCGAGCGCGGCGACCGCGTCCTGGGTGCGCGTGATCTCGGCGTCGACGTCGGACGCGTCGGCGGACCCCAGGTGCAGCCGGTGGTCCCAGCTGTGGTTGCACAGGGTGTGCCCCTCGGCGACCACCCGCTGCGCGACCGCGGGGAACTCGGCGAGCCGGTTCCCGACCTGGCAGAAGGTGGCCCGGACCCCCTTGCCGGCCAGCACGTCCAGGAACGCCGCGGTCTGCGGCCCGGGGCCGTCGTCGAAGGTGAGGTAGACGGTGCGGCCGTCGCCGAGGCTGCCGACCACGTGCACGTACGGCGGCTGCAACGGCGTGAGTGCCGGGCCCGCGGGTGGCTCCGGCGCGGCGGGCTCGGTGACCGGGGTGGGTGCGGGGGCCGGTTCGGTGGTGACCGGCGGTGCGACTTCGGGCGTGGTCGTCGCCGGGGGCTCGACGGAGGCGGAGGGCTCAGAGGGCTCGGAGGACCCGGTGGTCGGGGTCCCGGTGGGGCCGGCGGTGAGCGGTGGGACGGTGATGCCGGGTCGGGACGTCGACACGGTGGTCGTTGTGGAGGCGGCGCCGCTGACCGGGCCGACCGGTTCACCCGCGGCCGTCGGAGCGGCGCAACCGGCCACCGTGATCAGCGCGACCACCAGCGCGGCCGGCCGGGCACGACGATGTCGGCGCTGTCGGCGCAGGTCGGGTCGGCTCCGGTTCGGCACCGGCCGAGCATCGCAGCGCGGCGGAGCCGGATTCCGCGGACACCCCGGACGACCGGCGCGGATCCGCGTGATGGGTGAATCGGCGCTGCCTGCGGTGACGGTCGGGTATCAGTCCTTCCACGACGGTGCGCCGCCGGGCCCCGGTCGAACCACGGCGGAGGGCACCGGCGGACGGCCACCGGGATCTGGGGACGACATGGCGGGCGACGACGACATCACGGCGGTCGGGCAGGCCGGCGACGCGGGGAGCAAGGATCCGGCCGAGGGATCGGTGGCGGCCGGGGAGGAAGCCGATCCGACCGGCGACGGTCAGTCGTCGGGGTCGGCCGGCGGAGGGGGCGACGCCTCGGCGGCCGCGTCGCAGGACCCGGCCGAGGGCCAGGTCTGACGTTCGGTCGCACGGGCCGCGTCCTGCCGGACGCGACCCGTCGCGACCGTGCGTCAGGTCAGCGGGACCAGGACGCCGCCGCGGCCTCGTCCGAGCGCAGGCGGTCCAGCAGGTCACGGACGACCTCGGCGCCGGGGGCGTCGCTGCGGGCGGCCAGCAGCTCGATC
>JBQGEH010000715.1:0-3293 GCA_052039515.1 Nakamurella sp.
GTCCGCGACGTCGTGGTCCACCTCGTCGAGGAGTACGCCCGGCACTGCGGGCACGCCGACCTGCTGCGCGAGTGCGTGGACGGGCGCACCGGCCAGTGAGCCGGTCACGCTAGTGACCCCGGTGTCGGCAGGTGCCCGCGGCGGTAGACCATGAAACTGCGCCGGAAGACGATGACCACCGTCCCGTGCTGGTTCACCCCTTCGCTCCGGACGGTCACGATCCCGACATCGGGCCGGGATCCGGACGGGCGCAGCTCGAGCACCGTCGAGCGGGAGTACAGGGTGTCGCCCTCGAAGACGGGAGCGGGCATCCGCACCTCGTCCCACCCGAGGTTGGCGAAGACGTTCATCGACAGGTCGATGGTCGACTGGCCGGTGACCAGCGCCAGCGTCAGCGCCGAGTTGACCAGCGGGCGGCCGTAGGCGGTGCCGGCCGCGTACTCGCGGTCCAGGTGGATCTTCGCGACGTTCTGGGTGAGCAGCGTGAACCACTGGTTGTCGGTCTCGGTGACGGTCCGGCCGAACGGGTGGTGGTGGACGTCGCCGACGGTGAAGTCCTCGAAGACGCGGCCCGTCCAGCCCGGCACGTCGCGGGTGGCGGGCGGGTCGGCGTCGGTGGTCACGGGGTCCTCCGCGGTGGTGGTGTCCGGGCTGCCATCCAGCGTCGCACCACCGGTCGGCGGCCGCCCGGCGGGCCCTTCCCGGGGAGCGCGGGGGGGGTCCTACCCTGAGCCGATGGAACGGCGGCTCGCCGGGATCATCCTGCTGGCGGTCGCGCTGACCCTGGGAGTCGGCGTGCCCCGCCTGCTGAGCCCCGCCCCCGTCGCGCGGGCGTCGGCCGCCCCGCTCCCGCCCCCACCGCCGCTCGGTTCGTGCCTGACCTGGGACGCGACCGTGGTGAGCTGCGCCCAGCCGCACGCCGCGGAGGTCACCGCCACCTGGTCCGCCACCGCGGCGGGCCGGCCGCGCGGCGCCGGGGACGCGGGCTGCGACGCCGCCGCGTTCCAGTACGTGGCGCTGCAGCTGGTCGGCGCGGCCCAGGTCTGGCGTCCGGCGTTCGGCGCCCGGAGCTGGGTGATGCGCGCACCGGCGGACGAGAGGGTCGGCGATCTGGGCTGGGCGGCCTGCGTGGTCGGGCCGGCCCGGGCGGCGCTGTCCACCGGCTCCGTGCACGACCAGGGGCGCTCCCCCCGCGCGCGTCCGGCCGCCTTCGGCGTGTGCGTCACCGGCGACGGGATCACGGTGGCGTGCGACCGTCCGCACCGTCGGGAGTACCTGACCGACGCGGTCGGCTTCGCCCGCTCGCTGGTCGACGGGCGGGAGGCGACGCGATGGCGTACCGGGTGCGCCGACCTGGCCGCGGAGCTGCTCGCCACCCCGGACCCGACGTTCGGCGGCCGGCTGACCGTGGAGTTTGCGACGGTGCCGGCCGATCCCCGCACCGGCTTCGACCCACCTTCGTCGCTGGTCTTCGCGGTGTGCGCGGCGTCGGTGACCGGCGACCGGGACCTCGTCGGGTCGCTCTACGGGCTCGGCACGTCCGCGCTGCCGCTCGGCTGACCGGTGGGCAGCTCGTACCGGTCCGTACCGTCCGCGGCGCCGACCCGGCGCATGCCCACCCCGACCAGCACGGCGACGGACGCGTGGTTGTCCGGGTCGACGCGGGCGAACACCGTCTCGGTCGCCGGTGGCCCGTCGGGGAACAGCCGGTCCAGCAGCAGCCGTGCGGTGGCCCGGCCCACGCCGCGGCCCCAGTGTTCGACCGCCACCCAGTAACCGATCTCGAGGCCGTCGGAACGCCGCGTCGCGACGGCCAGCGCGCAGGGCGCGGCGGCGCCGGGCTCCTCGACCACGAACCAGCGGGCCGCACCGGGCTCGTCCAGCGGCCGTCCGGCGAGCGCCTCGGTGACCCGCTGCTCGACCCGCGCGGCGTCCCACGGGCGGCCGTCCCCCACGAAGCGGGTGATCCGGGGATCGGCCGCCCAGGCCGCCAGCAGGCCCGCGTCGGCGGCGGTGAACGGGCGCAGCGCGAGCGGGCTCTCCGGCGTCACCCGCGCATCGGCGTCTGGGCCCGCGTCAGCGGATCCGAGCTGTGGTAGAAGTAGCCGCCGAAGGCCCGGACGCCCAGGTAGTAGACCGTCGCGAAGCTGCGGCAGGTGTAGTAGTGGGTGTCCCGCTGCGCCTGGCAGGCCGCGACCATCTCGCGGTAGAACGTCGCGTCGCAGCTCGCCCGGCTCTCGGTGCGGGCGCCGTAGCAGCCGTCGTGGTGGTTGCAGGCGGTGGTGAAGCTGACGCCGGACGGCGCTTCCGGGACCAGCGTGCAGCCGTCGTGCGGGTAGGGGAACTCCGGGCTCGGCGGCTGGGGGGCGGTCTGCGCGGACGCCGAGCCGCCGCCGGCGAACAGCGTGCCGAGCACCACCAGCACGACGACGAGGACCGCGGTGGGCAGCCGGTGACGCGGCGGTACGGCGACGGTGACGGCCATGGATGTGTCCCCCCGTTCTGGGCCCGGCCCCATCGCCGGATCCTCGAACCGAGGCTAGACCCGGCCACCGACACTGTGCCGCCCGGAGAACGCCACAGGGGCGGTCACCCGAAGGTGACCGCCCCTGTGGACAGCTGGTGCGTGACGCGTGGAGCGTCTCAGACGACGGTGACGCCGGTCGCCTGCGGGCCCTTCGGGCCCTGGGTGACGGTGTAGCTCACGCGCTGGTTCTCGTCGAGGCTGCGGTAGCCGGTCGAGTTGATCTCGGAGTAGTGCACGAACACGTCGGCACCCGAGTCCTCGGGGGTGATGAAGCCGAAGCCCTTTTCCGCGTTGAACCACTTCACAGTTCCGGTAGCCATGATGTCTCCTCTGAGGCTGTATCCGTCGGTCGCCCGCGGGTGCGGGTGACCGGGTCTGTCTGGAAATCCGACATCTCTGGATACGACGATCGAGAGGATCCTCCGGCCGGAGCCGTCGAACGGTTATGCGAAAAACAAGATCAAGTGACCGCGACCAGTCAACCACGGCCTGCACGGTTCGCCAAACGAACCGGCTCACACCGCCAGGACGAGCTTGCCACGGACGTGGCCCTGTTCCGACAGGGCGTGCGCCGCGGCCGCGTCCGCCAGCGGGAACACCTGCTGGACGGTGACCCGCCACCGCCCCCGGTCGACGAGGTCGGCGACCTGCGGCAGCGCGTCCCAGCGGAGTCCCTCGGCGCCGGAGGTCACCCGGGCGCCGAGCGCCGGCGCGGCGAAGTCGGCCACGCGGACCACCGCCGACGGGTCGCCGTTGAGGGCGATCA
>JBQGEH010000716.1:0-5792 GCA_052039515.1 Nakamurella sp.
GCAGGCCCGACCGGGCCGCTGACGGACGGGGTGGCGGATGCGGCGGACGATGCTGACGGTGGTGCCGGTGGCTCTCGGCCTCGGCCTGTGCTGTGTGGCCTGCAAGCCGGTGGCGACGGCGTCGGAACCGACGCGCACCACATCAGCGGCGGTGACGACGGTGAGTCCGCCGGACGACACCACCGTCACCAGTGAGCCGCCGGTGACGTGGTGCGGCGTCGACACTGTGACGACCCGACCGTTGACCTCCGCCGACGTCGTCGTCGACCTGCTCGCCTGCGGACCCGGGGACCGCGTCATCGCCTGGCTTCCCGGGGAGCGGGAGGAGGCCGAGGCAGCGCTGCGCACCCCCGGCGTCCCCTCCGAGAGTTTCGTCGGCATCACCTGTGCCGGTCCGCAGCTGCCGGATCTGTCCTTCGTAGCCCGGCTGGGCGACGGCACCGCCATCGGCACCGAAGTGCCGGTCGCGTACGGCCCCTGCCCGGTCCCGGTACCCGCGGCCGGCGAGCTGATCGACCGTCTGGTGTCCCGGTCGGGCGCCTGACTACCCTCAGTACCGCAGCTGCCCCGACAGCTTCGCCGCCTCGATCTGCTCCCGGGTGGCCGGGGTCAGCACCCGCCCCGGGACCAGGTGGCTCTGGTCGATGAAGTGGGTGCCGGTGAGGTGCAGCCGGTAGGTGCACGCCCCGAACCAGCCCGCGTCGCACACCATCCACGCCTGCAGGTAGCCCACCACCACGGCCATCGGGGCGATGGCGGTCACCCCCGGGGGCGCGACGAAGTGCGGCGTCCGGCCGTAGAGCGCGGGCAGGTCGATGGCGACGTGCCGCGGCGGCGAGACCGAGCGGATCAGCCGCGCGCGGTACGCGGCTCCACCGTCTCCGGCGGGCTCGGGCATCGCACACATCGTGCTCGATCATACGTTCGAACGCCCGACGGCAGAGACACGTCGGCGCCGGGAACGGTGCTGCTGCTCCCGGCGCCGAGGGGTCCGACCGACTCAGCCGAAGCGGCCCGAGATGTAGTCCTCGGTGGCCTTCTGGCTCGGGTTGGAGAAGATCTTGGCGGTCTCGTCGTACTCGATGAGCTTGCCGGGCTGGCCGACGCCGGCCAGGTTGAAGAACGCGGTGCGGTCGCTGACCCGGGCCGCCTGCTGCATGTTGTGGGTGTCGATGACGATGGTGTAGCTCTGCTTGAGCTCGCTGATCAGGTCCTCGATGGCCAGCGTGGAGATCGGGTCCAGGGCCGAGCACGGCTCGTCCATCAGCAGCACCTCGGGCTCGACGGCGATCGCCCGGGCGATGCACAGCCGCTGCTGCTGCCCGCCGGACAGGCCCGCCCCCGGCCGGTTCAGCCGGGTCTTGACCTCCTCCCACAGGTTCGCGCCGCGCAGCGAGCGCTCGACGATGTCGTCGTACTCCTTCTTGTTCTTCTTCGCCCCGGCGAGCTTGTAGCCGGCGATGACGTTGTCGTAGATCGACATCGACGGGAACGGGTTGGCCTTCTGGAAGACCATGCCGACGGTGCGGCGCACGTTGACCGGGTCGACGCCCGGCCCGTACAGGTCCTCGCCGTCGAGCAGCACCTTCCCGGTGACCCGGCCGCTCGGGATGACCTCGTGCATGCGGTTCAGCGTCCGCAGGAAGGTCGACTTGCCACAGCCGGACGGGCCGATGAAGGCGGTCACGGTCAGCGGGGCGATGTTGATGGAGGCGCCTTCCACCGCGAGGAAGTCGCCGTAGTAGACGTTGAGGTCCTCGACGTCGATGCGCTTGGCCATGTCAGATGTTCTCTTTCGGGATCAGGGTCGCAGGTCAGCGGGTCTTGGGCTGGGTGAGCTTGGCGATGAGCCGGGCGATGACGTTGAGCACCAGCACCAGCAGCACCAGCACCAGCGCGGCGCCCCAGGCACGCTCGATGGTGAACTGGGTGACCGAGCCGCCGCGCTTGCCCAGCTGGTCCCAGATCATCATCGGCAGCGTCGCCTGGTCACCGGAGAACAGGTCCGCGTTGATCCGCGCCGAGTAGCCGACGAGCAGGATCAGCGGGGCGGTCTCGCCGGCGACGCGGGCGATGGCCAGCAGCGCGGAGGTGATCAGCCCGGACAGCGAGGTGGGGAGCACCACCTTGAGGATGGTGCGCCACTTCGGCACGCCCAGCGCGTACGAGGACTCCCGCAGCTCCCGCGGGACGAGCTTGAGCATCTCCTCCGAGGAGCGCACCGCCACCGGCAGCATCAGGATGGCCAGCGCGATGGAGCCGGCCGCGCCGAAGGGCCGCAGCCCGAAGCCGAGCAGCAGGAAGGTGAAGACGAACAGACCGGCAACGATCGACGGCACGCCGGTCATCACGTCGACGAAGAAGGTGACGGCGCGGGCGAAGCGGCCCTTGCCGTACTCCACCAGGTAGATCGCGGTGAGGATGCCGATCGGCAGCGCGATGACCGAGGCCAGCCCGACCTGCAGCAGCGTGCCGAGCAGGGCCGCGTAGACGCCGCCACCCTCCACGCGGGTGCTGACGCCGTTCATCGACTTGAAGAAGAAGTCGGAGCTGAGCGCCCCGGCGCCCTTGACCACGATGTAGCCGAGGATGAGCACGAGCGGGACGAGGGCCGCGACGAACGAGGAGTAGATCAGCGTCGAGGCGAAGCGGTCCTTGGCCCGGCGCTTGCCCTCGACCGAGAACGACCAGGCGGTGAGGACGACGATGAAGAGCGCGGCGGCGGTGAAGAACGAGGTCCCCCACCCGTCCCAGCCGATGCCGAACTTGGCGGCGAGCGCCAGGCCCACCGCGATCGCGGCGCTGGCCGGGACGGCCCAGCTCGGGATGCGGTGACCGACGAGGGCGGACGGCTGCTTGGTGGCCGGGGCGGTCCGGAGCGAGGTCGCCATCAGACGAATTCCTTCCTGCGGGCGATCACGAGACGGGCCGCGGAGTTGACCAGCAGGGTGATGACGAAGAGGAACAGACCGGACAGGATCAGCGCCGGGATGCCCAGCTCGGAGCCGGCCGCCTCGCCGAACTTGTTCGCGATGTTGGCCGAGATCGTGTCGCCGCCCGGCTCGGTCAGGTGCCAGTTGATCTTGAAGCCGGAGTTGAGGACCAGCGCGACGGCGATGGTCTCGCCGAGGGCCCGGCCGAGGCCGAGCATGGCCGCGGAGATCATCCCGGGACGGCCGAACGGCAACACCGCGGTCTGGATGGACTCCCATTTGGTGGCGCCGAGGGCCAGTGCGGCGTCGATGGTCTCGCGCGGGGTCTGCAGGAAGACCTCGCGGCTGACCGCGGACACGATCGGGATGATCATGATGGCCAGCACGATGCCGGCGATGAGCAGGCTCTTGCCGTACTGGTTCACCGTCAGCGGCGTCGAGGTCGCGAACAGCGGAATCCAGCTGAAGTAGTCGGTCAGCCACTTCTGGAAGCCGGTGGTCTCCGGCACCAGGAAGTACAGGCCCCACATGCCGAAGATCAGCGACGGTACGGCGGCCAGCAGGTCGACGATGCCGCCGAGGACGGTGGCGAGCTTGCGGCTGGCGTACTGCGAGATGAACAGCGCGATGCCGATGGCGATCGGTACCCCGATGATCATGGCGATCACCGAACTCATCAGCGTGCCGAACAGCAGCGCGGCCATGCCGAACAGCGGCGGGTTGGCGCCGGGGTTCCACACCTGGGTGGTCAGCAGGTTCCCGGAGTTGCCGGTGAACGCCGGGATGGCCTTCCAGATCAGGAAGAACGCGATGGCGGCCATGATGACCAACAGCAGCCCGCCGGAGCCGGCCGCGAGCGTCTTGAAGACGCGGTCACCGAGCCGCACCGAGCGGCCGGCGATGGACACCGGCTGCCGCGGGTGGACGACGTCCTTGGCGGTGTCGACGACGGCGACCGGGCCGAGTGAGGTCGGCGCGCCGGGGTCGGCGTCGATGTGCACCGCCGGGTCGGCCGGCGAACCCGGCGTGGTCTTGCGGCGGGGGTTCTCGGGATCGACGTCGTTCACGTCTTCCATCATCAGGTGTGCCCTGTCCGAACCGTTGGTGCGTTCCATTGTCCCTCAACCACTCGTCGTGGATCGGCTGTGCGGTGCTGTGACGTGCAGGTGCCCGCGCCGCGGCCCCGGGTCGGGACCGACGGCGCGGGCATCGGCGGGACTGCTAGCTCAGCGCCTGGATGGAGGCGATGACCTTCTCCTGGATCTCGGTCGGCAGCGGCGCGGCGCCCAGGCTGTCCAGGCTGGCCTGGCCCTCGGTGGCGGTGTAGCCGAGGAAGGCCTTGAGGACGTCGAGCTTGTCGCCGTTGTTGGCCGAGCAGACGATCTCGTAGGTGACCAGGACGATCGGGTAGGCACCCTCCTCCTGGGTCGCGTAGTCCAGCTTCAGCGCGACGTCGTTGCCGGTGCCGGTGATCTCGGCGGCCGACACGGCCTTGCCCGCGCTCTCGCCGGTCAGCTCGACCGCGCCGGAGCCGTTGTCGATCTTGGCGATGGCCAGGCTCGCGTCCTTGGCGTAGCCCCACTCGACGTAGCCGACGGTGCCCTCCTTGCCCGAGACCTCTTGGGCCACACCGTCGGAGCCGTTGGCGGCGATGCCACCCTGGGCGGCCCACGCCTTGGCGGCGTCGTACGGCCACGAGTCGGCGGCGGCGGCCTTGAGGTACTTGGTGAAGTTCTCGGTGGTGCCCGAGTCCTCCTGGCGGTGCACCGACTGGATGGTCAGGTCGGGCAGGGTCACGCCGCTGTTCAGCGCGGCGATGGCCGCGTCGTTCCAGTTGGTGATCTTGCCGTCGAAGATCTGGGCCAGCACCTCGGCGTTCAGGGTCAGGTCGCTGACGCCGGGGACGTTGTAGGCGATGGCGATCGGGCCGGTGACCATCGGCAGGTTGATCGCGTCGGCGCCGGCGCAGCGGCTGGACTTGGCCGCGGCGGCCTGGTCCTCCTTCAGGGAGGAGTCGGAGCCGGCGAAATCGACCTGGTTGGTGGTGAAGTCGCTGATGCCCTTGCCGGAACCGCCACCCTGGTAGGCGCCGACGTTGGCGTTGCACTTGGCGTTGAAGTCCAGGATCCACTGCTCCATGACCTTGCCCTGGGCGGTGGAGCCCGAGGACCGCAGGTCGCCCTCGGCGCAGTCGAACGACGCGGTTCCGGTCGAGGCGCTGGAGCTGGTGGAGCCGGTGGCGGACGAGGAGCTCTCCGAGGAGGAGCTCTCCGAGGAGGAGCTCGACCCGGTGGCGCTGCTGACGGCGCTGGAGGCGGACGAGCTGACGCTCGACGCGGCGCTGGTGGCGCTCGAGGCCACGGTGTTGTCGTCGGAGCCACAGGCGGCGACGGTGAGCGCGGTCGCGGTGAACAGACCGAGCATCGAGAGCTTGCGCGTGATCTTCACGCAGATCCTCCGTGGTGATGGGGAGTGTGTCGGATTGCCGGGAGCGGCGTCTCGGACCTCGTGGGCCCGCTGTGGAAGGACGCTAAGAGGCCCGGATGGACGCGAGGCCGTGGTCAGGTGAACCGCAGATGAACAGGCTTCATGCGTCTTCATGCACTCCGTGCACCGCCGGGCGTGTCTTCGCAGGTCAGAACGGTCGTCGACGATCCCATGTCACAGGGTGGTCACACGGCGAGAGCTGGACCACCACGACGACGGCCCGCCACGGGGGGTGCGGTGACGGGCCGTCGGCAGGTCGGATCGGTCGGGCGGGTCGGTCAGCCGACCGGCTTGAACCCCCAGTGGCTCTTGAAGCGGTAGTAGGTCTGCTCACCGATGAACCGGCGGGCGAGCACCTTGCGGCCCTTGCCC
>JBQGEH010000717.1:0-1617 GCA_052039515.1 Nakamurella sp.
AGCGCGTTCACGCACGCCGAGACGGCGACGTCGCGCAGGTTGTCCAGGGTCAGGAAGTTCGAGTTCAGCACGCCGAACACCGCGAAGATGACCGCGGCGGCGATGAAGATGCCCAGCGCCTGGACGTTGATCGTCACCCGCTTGCGGGGCGGGGTGGTGACGTCGGTGCTCACACGGACTCCTTCGTGATGCCCATGGCGCTGGCCACCAGGCTGTGTTCGTTGATGTCGTCGCCGGTGTGTTCGGAGATGAACCGGCCGTTGCGCATGACCAGCGCGCGGTCACTGAGCGAGATGATCTCCGGCAGATCCGAGCTGACCACCACGACGGCGTTCCCGGCGGCGGCGAGACCGTCGATGAGTCCGTAGATCTCGGCCTTGCCGCCGACGTCGACGCCCTTGGTCGGCTCGTCGAACAGGAAGACCCGCGAGCCGCGCCGGAGCCACTTGGCGATGACCACCTTCTGCTGGTTGCCACCGGAGTACTGCCGCGCCTGCAGGGTCACCGTCGCGGGCTTGAGCGCCAGCGAGGTGGCGATCTCGTTCGCCACCGCCTTCTGCCGCCGCACGCTGATGAACGGTCCGCGACCGACCATGTCGGGCGCAGCGGTCAGCGCGATGTTGGCGTACGCGGGCATCTGCAGCGCCAGACCCTGGTGCTTGCGGTCCTCGGGGATGAAGGCGATCCCGACATCGCGGCTGTCGTGCGGGTTGTCGACCTTCACCGACCTCCCGTCGATGGTCAGCTCGCCGCCGCAGCCGGGGTCGGCGCGGACCAGCGCCCGGAGGAACTCGGTGCGGCCGGAGCCGACGAGGCCGGCGATGCCGACGACCTCGCCGGCCCGGACGCGGATGTCGACGGCGGCGTCGCTTCCGGGCCGGGTCACCCCGGTCGCGGTGAACAGCGTCGGCGCGTCCGGGGCGACCGGGTGCTGCCTCTGGAAGCCGAGCAGCTCGCGGCCGACCATCCGGCGCACGATCTCCTCGGTGCTGGTCTCGCCGATCGGCGACTGGTAGGCCACCCGCCCGTCGCGGAGCACGACGACCTGATCGGACACCGCCATGACCTCGGGCATCCGGTGCGAGACGTAGATGATGCCCACGCCCCGCTCCGCCGCCATCTCCCGCACCCGCTGCAGGACGGCCGCCACGTTGTGTTCGAGCATCGACGTGGTCGGCTCGTCCAGGGCGACGATCGACGCCCCGTAGGCGAACGCCCGGGCGATGGTCAGGGCGTGCCGCTGGGCCGGGCTGAGCCGGGACAACGTGGTCCTCGCGTCCAGCGGGAACCCCATGGCGGCGACGTCGGCGAGCGCACCCGCGACCGCCGGCGCCGCCGCTTTCCGTTCGGCCGCGTTCTTGCCGAGCAGCAGGTTCTGCTCGACCGTCAGCTGCGGCACCACGGCGGGTTCCTGACGCGCGATCATGATGCCCTCGGCCAGCGCCTGCCGCGGGGTGAACTCGGTCCGGACCACCCCGTTGACGGTGATGGTGCCGGCCGACGGCGCGAGCGAGCCGCCGAGAATGCCGAGCAGCGTGCTCTTCCCGGCCCCGTTCTCCCCGGCCAGGGTGAGGACCTCACCCCGGTGCAGCCGGAAGCTGACGTCCTCCAGCGCCC
>JBQGEH010000718.1:0-4378 GCA_052039515.1 Nakamurella sp.
GGCCACCCGCCGTTCCTGTTGGTCCGGCCGTGTCGTGGCGGTCCCCCGCCCCGTGAAGAGAGAGGTCGCCGTGAACTTCAGCTTCCTCAGCGATCCGCGCTACAACCTGCTCGGGGCGTTCTGGAACACCATCCAGCTGACGCTGTGGGCCGCGCTCGGGTCGCTGATCCTGGGCACCGTGCTCACCGCGATGCGGGTGTCGCCGGTGCCGATGATGCGCGGTTTCGCCACCGTCTACGTCAACGTCGTGCGCAACATCCCGCTGACCGTCGTGATCATCGCGATGTCGCAGGTGCTGGCCAACGGCCTCGGCCTGCGGCTGGCCTCCCGCGGCGAGGGCGCCGCCGGGGCCCAGGCGTTCCTCGCCTCGCAGAACTTCCGGTTGGCCGTGCTCGGCCTGGTCCTCTACACCTCGACGTTCGTCAGCGAGGCGCTGCGCTCGGGTATCAACACCGTCCCCGTCGGGCAGGCCGAGGCGGCCCGGGCGATCGGCCTGCGGTTCACCCAGGTGCTGGGCATCGTCATCCTGCCGCAGGCGTTCCGGTCCGTGGTGGCGCCGCTGGGCAGCGTGCTCATCGCGCTGACCAAGAACACCACGGTGGCGTCGGCGATCGGCGTGGCCGAGGCGTCGCTGCTGATGAACACCATGCTCGAGAACGAGGCGGACAAGTTCACCGCCATCTTCATCGTCTTCGCCCTCGGGTTCGTCGTGCTCACGCTGCCCACCGGGCTGCTGTTCGGCCGGATCGCCGCCCGGGTGGGGGTCAAGCGATGAGCCGCCCCGACGTCACCGTCCCCGTTGCGCACGACGACCGGACCCCGGGAGGACGGGCATGAGCAAGGCGACCGCGGTCCTCTACGACCACCCCGGCCCGAAGGCCCGACTGCGCAACAACGTGCTGTCCGTGGTGTTCCTGGTGCTGCTGGGCCTCGCGATCTGGTGGGTGATCGACACCCTGCAGGGCAAGGGCCAGCTGCGGGCGGCGCTGTGGAAGCCGTTCCTGACCTCGCAGATGTGGACCACCTACCTGCTGCCGGGGCTGTGGAACACGCTCAAGGCCGCGCTGTACAGCGTGGTCATCGCGTTGCCGGTGGGTGCCCTGCTGGGGGTGGCGCGGCTGTCCGACCACGCCTGGCTGCGGGTCCCGGCCGGGGTGATCGTCGAGTTCTTCCGGGCCATCCCGGTGCTGATCCTGATGGTGTTCGCGTTCGGTTTCACCGTCACCGCGCTCGGCGTCGCCGACCCGCTGTACGCGGTGGTCATCGCGCTGGTGCTGTACAACGGCTCGGTGCTGGCCGAGGTGTTCCGGGCCGGGATCCTGTCGCTGCCGAAGGGTCAGAGCGAGGCGTCGCTGGCGATCGGGATGACGAAGTCACAGATGATGAAGATCGTCCTGCTGCCGCAGGCGCTGACCGCGATGCTGCCGGCCATCGTCAGCCAGCTGGTCGTCGTCCTCAAGGACACCGCGCTGGGCGGCATCCTCATCGGCTTCGTCGAGCTGCGCCGGGTCGCCGGCACCGCGGCGAGCTTCTACAAGAACGTGGTGCCGGTCTACATCGTCATCGCGGTCATCTACATCCTGCTCAACCTGGCCCTGACCAGCCTGGCGAGCTACCTGGAGAACCGTGGCCGCCGCAAGCGCGCCGGTCGTGGCGGCCCGGCCGACGCGACCACGGTGACCGACGCCGCGCAGGCCCCGGGGCTCACCGGCACGGCCCGGTAACTCCCCCATACGACGAACGCCCCGGCAGCCTGGCTGCCGGGGCGTTCGTGGTCTGCGGACCGTCCGTGGAGTCAGCGGGCGTTCTGGGTGGCCCGGGACTCGCGGATGTCGGTGACCCGGACCTGACCGGGGTAGGTCAGCTCCTCCTCGATCTGCTTGGCGACCTCGCGGGCGATCAGGTGCGCCTCGAGGTCGTCGACGATCTCCGGCTTGACCATGACCCGCAGCTCCCGGCCGGCCTGCATGGCGAAGACCTTCTCGACGCCCTTCTTGGCGCCGGCGATGGCCTCGATGCGTTCCATCCGCTGGACGTAGGACTCCAGCGACTCCCGGCGGGCCCCCGGACGGCCGCCGGAGCAGGCGTCGGCGGCCTGGGTGAGGACGGCCTCGACGGTGCCCGGGGTGACCTCGTCGTGGTGCGCTTCGATGCAGTGCGCGACCTCGTCGCTCTCGCCGTAGTGCCGGGCGAGCTCGGCGCCGACGATGGCGTGCGAGCCGCGGGCCTCGTGGGTCAGTGCCTTGCCGATGTCGTGCAGGAACGCCCCCCGGACCAGGACGGCCGGGTCGATGCCCAGCTCGTAGGCCATGCCCCGGGCGATGTGGGCGGTCTCGACCATGTGACCGAGGACGTTCTGCCCGTAGGAGGTGCGGTACTTCAGGTGCCCGAGCATGGTCATCAGCTCGGGGTGCAGCTCGCCGATGCCGACGTCGATGAGGGCGTCCTCGGCGGCCCGCCGGCACAACGCCTCGACCTCGTCCTGGGCCCGCTCGTAGGCCTCCTCGATGCGGTGCGGGTGGATCCGGCCGTCCTCGATGAGGCTGAGCAGGGTCACCCGGCCCACCTCGCGGCGGACCGGGTCGAAGCAGGACAGCAGGACCGCCTCGGGAGTGTCGTCGATGATGACGTTGACCCCGGTGACGGTCTCGAAGGCGCGGATGTTGCGGCCCTCGCGACCGATGATGCGGCCCTTGATCTCCTCGGCCGGCAGGTGCACGACGGACACCACCGACTGGGCGGTCTGATCACTGGCCACCCGCTGGACGGCCTCGGCGACGATGGCCCGGGCGCGGGACTTCGCGGTGGCCTCGGCCTCGGCCTCGATCCGGCGGCCGTTGATCGCGGCCTCCCGGCGGACCTGCTCCTCCATGCGGCTGAGCAGCGTGGTCTTGGCCTCCTCGGCGGTGAGACCGCCGATCCGTTCCAGCTCGTGCTGGTGCTCGACCGCCCGCAGCTCGACCGCCCGGGACGCCTCCCGCAGCTCGATCTCGCGTGCGGCGAGCTTGGCCTTCTCCGCCTCCAGGACGGCCTGCCGATCGGCCACGAGCTGCTTGAGCGCCTCGGCCTCGGCTTTGGCGGTGGCCGACGCGAGCCGCTCGGACTCCGCCCGCTTGACGTCCTCGGCCAGCTGGGCGGTGGCCTGGCGCAGCGTCTGCTGGGCGGCCTTGAGGTCGGCCTTCTCCGCGACCAGTGAGGTGGCCGCGAGCTCGGCGGCACGCCGCCCCTCGCTCTCGGCGCGGGACCGGATGCGGTCCAGCTCCGCCTGCAGCTGCGCTCGCTCCCGGGCCATCTCCTCCTGGGCGGACTTGCGCAGGCTCTCGGCCTGCGCGGCGGCGCGGCGGCGGACCTCCTCGGCCTCGGCGGCGGCGGTCCGGCGGGCGCGTTCGGCGTCCTCGGCAGCCTGACGGCGGACCTCGGCGGCCTCCGGCCCGGGGTCCTCGGCGGTGGGGGTGGCGACGCGATCGGTGGCGGTGTGGGTGCCGGCCAGGGTGGCCATCAGCTCCCGGGCGACCTCGTCGGTCAGGCCGGTGCCGGGGGCGTTGTCGGCGGGGCGTCGGCGGAACAGGGCGACGAGGACAGCGATCAGCAACACGATGATGACGACGGCGAACACGACGATCAGTGGATCCATGACACCTCCTCTCTCGATGACCGCGCCGTGACGGCGCGGCAGGGAGGATCGGTCGCGGACATGCCCCGAACCGCACTCGAGCCGCGTCGAGTGCGGGTGCGGAGCCGCGGTCACGGTCCGCTGATCGAAAAAATGATGCCTATGGCTTGGAACGTCGCTCGTGTCGGTGAACGGGCCCGGTCGGAATAGGTGTCAAGTGCTTTCGTGATCCTCCTGTGATGTCGAGATTAAGGATGACGACAGACACGGTCAAGGCGGAACGCGATGGGCCGACCGCGGGTCGTCCCCCCGAACGGGGGTGCGATCAGCACACCGGCGGTGTATCCCCGGACGGGATCATTCGCCCCGGCGAGCGAGCACTCCCTCGACCACCCGGATGGACAGTTCCGCCGGGTAACCGCGCCGGTCCAGCAGCGCCAACAGCCGGCGGCGGGCACCGTCCGGACCGGCCGCGGCGAGCGCCGCGGGGGCCCGCTTGGTGATGAGCCGCAGCGCGGCAGCCTCCTCCGCCTCCGGGTCAACCGCCTCGGCGGCGGTACTGACCACGGCGTCGTCGAGGCCCTTGCGGCGCAGCTCGGCGGTGAGCGCCCGCCGGGACAACGACCGTTCCTGGTGCTTGGACCGGACGTAGGCCTCCGCGTACGCCTGGTCGTCGATGAGCCCGACCTCGGTGAAGCGGTCGAGCACCCGCTCGATGGTCGCGGCGCTGATGCCGCGGCGGGCGAGCTTGTCGGCGAGCCCCGC
>JBQGEH010000719.1:0-2877 GCA_052039515.1 Nakamurella sp.
GCCTGGTGGAGAGCTCCGCGGACGCGGCGGCGCTGTCGGTCACCCCGCCGACCTGGCGGCCGGACCTGACCCGGCCGGCCGATCTGGTCGAGGAGATCGCCCGCCTGGACGGTTTCGACCACATCGACTCCGTCCTCCCGAAGGCTCCGGCCGGCACCGGCCTGACGGCCGCGCAGCGCCGGACCCGTCAGGTCGCCACCGACCTCGCCGCGATCGGCCTCACCGAGGTGCTCGCCTTCCCGTTCATGGGGGAGCGCGACCTCGCCGCCCTGGGCATCGAGGCGACCGACATCCGGCACCGGGCCGCCACCCTGCTCAACCCGCTGGACTCCGCCCGCCCGCTGATGCGCACGACGCTGCTGCCCGGACTGCTGGAGACGCTGGGCCGCAACCTGTCCCGCGGTGCCCGGGACGTCGGGCTGTACGAGCTGGGTCTGGTGTTCCTGCCGCGGCCGGACGCGCCCACCCCGCCGGCGATGACCGTCGGCACCCGGCCGTCGGACGCCGACCTGCGGGTGCTCGAAGCCAGCGTGCCGAACCAGGTGCAGCACGTCGGCGTGGTGGTCGCCGGGCAGTGGGACCGGGCCGGCTGGTGGGGCCCGGGCCGCGTCGCCGACTGGGCCGACATCATCGAGCTGGCCCGGCGGATCGGCCGCAGCGCCGGTGTCGACGTCCGCGTGGAGCCCGCGGAGCTGGCGCCGTGGCACCCCGGGCGGTGCGCGAGCATCCGGGTCGGGGACTGGCCGGTCGGCTACGCCGGTGAGCTGCACCCGGCCGTCCTGGAGCGGCTCGGACTGCCGGCCCGCACCGTCGCCCTGGAACTGAACCTGTCCGGGTTCCCGGAGCGGCGTCCGGTTGTGCCGCCGGTGGTCTCGTCGTTCCCGCCGGTGCTGCAGGACGTCGCCCTCGTCGTCGACGCGCAGCTGCCGGCCGGGCGGGTGACCGAGGTGCTGCGGCGGGCCGGTGGCCCGCTGCTCGAGTCGGTGCGGCTCTTCGACGTCTACACCGGTGACCCGGTGCCGGCGGGGAAGAAGTCGCTGGCCTTCGCGCTGAGCGTGCGGGCCGCCGACCGGACGCTGACCGGCGAGGAGGCGTCCCGGGTCCGGGACGCCGTGGTCGAGGCCGCCGTCCGCGACTGCGACGCGGTGCTGCGATGACCACGGCGCTGCCGCGCCGGCTCGCCGAGCAGATCGACAAGGCCGGCTACTACCCGGCTTTCGTCACCGACGTGCTGGACGTGGCGCTGGCCGGCGAAGAGGTCACCGGGCACCTCGTGCACGGCGAGACCACCTTCGACGCTGACACCATCCGCCGCCACCTGTCGGTGCTGGTCCTCACCCCGAACCGGCTGATCTTCGTGCACGCCGACGACCACGCCGGCGACGAGGAGCACAGCGGCGACGCGCACGGGGTGGCGACCTCGGAGGCGGTGCCGCTCAGCGCGGTCCGCACCGTGATGCTCACCCACGTGGTCGGCAAGCCCGCGGAGTACCCGGTGCGGCGCCGCGCGAACGACCTGACCGGACGGGACATCACCCTGACCATCGGCTGGGGCGGGGTGTCCCGGGTCGACCTCGAGGTCGCCGGGTGCGGCGACCCGCAGTGCGACGCCGACCACGGCTACACCGGCACCCTGGCCGGCGACGACCTCGCCCTGCGGATCAGCGCCGACGCCGAGGGAGCCGCCGCGCTGCAGGACGCGCTCGCCTTCGCGCGGCTGCTGTCGGCCGCCACCGCGACCCGCCGCTGACCGGGATGACCACGGCCGCACCGGTGGTGCCCGACTACGCCGGTGACGTCCTCGGCCGGGTGCTGCCGGCCGCCGCCGCGGCGCTCGGGGTGCCGTTCCCGGCCGCGCCCGCCTGGGACCTGCCCACGGTGGACCGGGTCTGCGTCGTGCTCGTCGACGGACTCGGCCAGGAGAACCTGTTCGACCCGGCGACGCGGGCGCCGTTCCTCAAGGGGCCCACCTCCGGATCCCGGGTGCTGCGCGCGGGGTTCCCGACCACGACCGCGGTGTCCATGGGGTCCTTCGGCACCGGCCGGCCGCCGGGCGAGCACGGCCTGGTCGGCTACGACATGCTCGACCCGGACACCGATCGGCTGCTCAACGGGCTGCGCTGGTCCGACGGGGTCGACCCGCTGGCCTGGCAGCCCTACCCGACGGTGTTCGGCGCGCTGGACGCGGCCGGGGTGCCGTCCTTCCGGCTCGGCCCCGACCGGTTCGAGAGTTCCGGGCTGACCGAGGCCGCGCTGCGCGGTGGCTCCTTCGTCGCCGCGACGAAGCTCCCGGACGCCACCCGGATCGCCGCCGAGCTGCTGCACGCCCACGACCGGGCGCTGGTCTACCTGTACTGGGGCGGCGTCGACTACAACGGGCACACGCACGGGTGGCGGTCCCGGCACTGGCGCGACGCCACCGCCGACCTCGACCGGCGGCTGGCCGCCCTGCACCGCAGCCTGCCGGCGGGCACCCTGCTGCTGGTGACCGCCGACCACGGCATGCTCGACCTCGCCCACGAGCACCGCCACGACCTCGCCCGCACCCCCGGGTTGCTCACCGATGTCCGGCACATCGCCGGTGAGACCCGTTGTCTGCAGCTGCACGTCGAGCCGGGCGCAGCCCCGGCGGTGGCCGCGGGGTTCACCGCGGAGTTCGGTGAGCGGGTGTGGGTGCGCACCCGGGAGCAGGCGGTCGTCGACGGCTGGTTCGGTCCCGTGGTCGACGCGCGGGTGCTGCCGCGGATCGGGGACGTCCTGGTCGCGGCGGCCGTCCCGGAGTTCGGGCTGGTCGAGTCCCGGGTGGTCGACCACCGCGTGCTGCGGCTGGTCGGCCAGCACGGCTCGCTCACCGAGGCCGAACAGCTGGTGCCGCTG
>JBQGEH010000720.1:0-30458 GCA_052039515.1 Nakamurella sp.
CGTGCGAGCCGCGGCGGCTCCCGGCACGTGCACGAGCGGCTGACCGCCGGGGACGTCCTGACCGTGTCGGCGCCGCGCAACCGCTTCCCGCTGCACGACGACGCCGCCCCGGCGGTGCTCATCGCCGGCGGCATCGGCATCACGCCGATGATGGCGATGCGGCACCGGCTGCGCGCGACCGGTGCTCCGTGGGCGCTGTACTACTGCGGCCGCAGTCGCCCGGCGCTGGCGTTCGCCGCCGAGCTGGCCGCCGATCCCGCGGTGACCCTGCGGTTGGACGACGAGTCGACGCCCGGGACGTTCCTGGACATCGAGCGGCTCGTCGCGGACGCCCCCGCCCGAACCCACTTCTATTGCTGCGGTCCCGCTCCGATGCTGGCGGCGTTCCGCCGGGCCACGGCAGGGGTCGATCCCCGCCTGGTGCACGTCGAGGCGTTCGCCCCGGGGCGACCGGCGGCGACCGGGGGCGAGTACGACGTCGAGCTCGCCCGCACCGGTGTCACCCTGCGGGTGGCCAAGGGCACGACGATCCTGGAGACGGTCCGGGCGGCCGGCGTCGACGTCCCGTCGGACTGCGGCCGCGGTGTGTGCGGGACCTGCGAGACCCGCGTGCTGGACGGGGTACCGGACCACCGCGACGAGGTGCTGACCCCGGGCGAACAGGCGGCCGGCACGACGATGATGATCTGCTGCTCCGGCAGCCGGAGCGACCGGCTCGTCCTGGATCGCTGACCGGTCAGCGCGCCGGCTCGTCGGCGTCGCGGGCGGGGGCCGCCGCGATCACCGGTGGGCGACCCTGGCCGTGGAACTCGTTGTAGGCGGCGCCGGCGGCGCCGATCCCCCGGGCCAGGGCGCTGCGGCGGTGCCGCCACAGCAACGCGATCACCAGGACGACGGCGGCCATGATCAGCACGAAGAGCACCAGTCCGCCGTCCACCGTGTCCCCCTCGGTTCTGGATCCCGTGGTCCCAGGCTACGCAGGACCGACGGTCCCCGTTCGGGGTCGGGAGAGCCGACACCGGTGACCGTGCGTCAGCGTCCTCCCGGCGTCCGTGCACCGGCGGGTGGTTCGCGCCCGACTCCCGTGAGCGACCGGCCACCGGAGTGTCTCCTCGGCATGACCCAGGTGACGATCCCGCCCGGACCGGTGTGCGCCGGACCACCCCGTCGTGCCCGTCGGTGGTGGACCCGCGACCGTGACGTCCCGGTGGTCGGCCGGGCCGCGGTCGCCGCCGCTCCGGTCGACGACATCGCATCGGTGCTGGCCACCGGCGCGGTGCAATGCGTCTTCCAGCCGATCGTCGACCTGACCAGCGGCGCCGTCGTCGCCCACGAGGCGCTCGCCCGGGGGCCGCACGGCCCGCTGCACACCCCGGACGCCCTGTTCGCCGCCGCACGGACCGTCGACCGGGTGACCGAACTCGACGAGCTGTGCCGGACGGTCGCGGTGCGGTCGGCCGTCGCGCACGGATCGCCGACGGCGCTGTTCGTCAACGTCGAACCGTCCGTCCTGCGGACCGGGTCGCTGGAGGGACTGCTGCGCCTGGCGGCACGGGCCCCCCGGTCGTTGCAGATCGTCCTGGAGATCACCGAACGGGAACTGGCCGTGCGGCCGGCCGAGCTGTTGTCCGCGGTGGCCCGACTCCGCGAGGCGGGCTGGCGGGTAGCGCTGGACGACGTCGGCGCGGTCGTCATGTCGCTGTCGTTCCTCTGCCTCATCGCCCCGGACGTGGTCAAGATCGACATGGGCATCGTGCAGCGGCGACCGGACGCGGCCAGCGCCGCGCTGATGAACGCGGTCAACGCCTACGCCGAACGGTCCGGGGCCGTGCTGCTGGCCGAAGGTGTGGAGACCGAGGCGCACCTCGCGGCCGCGCTCGGCCTCGGTGCGCGGCTGGGTCAGGGGTGGCGGTTCGGACGCCCCGCCGCGGCCCCGGCGGCGGGACCCCACGGCGTGCTGCCGCTGCCGCCGCGGGCGCCGGACACCGCGCCGCCGCGGTCACCGTTCGACGGTCTCCCGGCGGGTGCGGCGCTGCGCTCGTCGGACAAGGCGCTGCTGATCGAGGTGAGCAAGCACCTGGAGCGGCAGGCCGCTGCCATCGGACCGTCGGCGATGGTGCTGTCCTCCTTCCAGCACGACCGGTACTTCTCGGGCGACACCCGTGAGCGCTACCGCGGGCTGGCGACCGATGTCGGCTTCGTCGGGGTCTTCGCGCAGGGACTGGCCGACTCGCCTCTACCCGGCGTCCGGGGCGGTGACCTGGCCGCCGACGATCCGGTGCTCCAGGAGTGGGACATCGTGGTGCTGGCACCCCACTTCGCAGCCGCGCTGCTCGCCCGGGACCTCACCGCGGAGCACCCCACCCCCGAGCGCGAGCGCCGCTTCGAGTTCGCGCTGACCTACGACCGTGCGGTGGTCACCGCTGCGGCCCGCTCCCTGATGTCCCGGATCGCCCCGTCCGTCTGACGCCGGCAGCCCGGTGCTGCCACCCTGGAGCGGTGGATGCGGAGTCGGTGGCGGCCGCCATGCTGCGGGACTGCGTCGAGGTCGGCCAGGCCGCCCGGCGCATCGCCGGCGACGCGGACGCCGCCGCGGTGCGCGAGGCCCTGCGCGCCGCGGCTCGGAGCTCCGGGGTGCGCATCCGCACCGCCCGGCTCGACGACACCGTGGTGGTGGCCCGCACCGACGCCACGCTGTGGACCGACGACACGGCCACCATGCGGCGGAAACTGACCCCGCCGGCCTGAGTGAGGCGAGCAGGCAACCCCCCGCTCAGGTGTGCGGCTGCCCGGTCGAGGCGCTGGTGCCACCGTCCACCGGCAGCACCGCACCGGTGATGTAGCCGGCCGCCGGGCTGGCCAGGAACAGCACGGCCGGGGCGATGTCGGCGGGTTCGGCCGGCCGTCCCAGGGCGATCCGGTTGACGAACGGCGCCAGTGACTCCTCGTCGCGTCCCATGCCCTCGGTCAGTTCGGTGAGGGTGAAGGCCGGCGCGACGGCGTTGAGTCGCACCCCCTGTGAGCCCCAATCCAGCGCCAGGGCACGCACGAAGTTGCTGATGGCGGCCTTGGTGGCGTTGTAGCCCGCCTGCCCCCAGTCGCCGCGGTCGCCCGACACCGATGACACCGCGACCAGGTTCCCGCCGGAGGCCGCCAGGTGCGGCAGCGTGTTCTTGGCCAGGTAGAAGAAGCCGTCGATGTTCGTCGCCCGCATGGCCGCCCAGGCTTCGTCGTCAAGGTCGGTGATGGGCCCGGACTCGTACCCGGCGGCGTTCGACACCACCACGTCCAGCCGACCGAACCGCCGCACCACCTGCTCGACCAGCTCGGCGACCTGCCGACTGTCGGACACGTCGGCGGGCAGCACCATCGCCTGCCCCTCCGGACGACCCGCGACCGCGGCCTCCAGGCGCTCCCGCCGCCGCCCGGTCACCACCACCGTGGCGCCCGCGTCCAGGAAGCCGTCGCTGATGGCCTGGCCGATGCCGGTGCCGCCGCCGGTGACCAGCACGACCGAGCCGGTGAAGTCGAAGTGCACCCCAGACATGCCTGTCCTCCCGTACAGCGGGCGCGGTCCGGTCGGGTCGCGTGTCCCGGTCCTCTACCCGCTGCCGGCCCCGGTCAGCGCACGTCGGCCGCGCCACCGGCCCCCGGACACGCCACCGCCCCGCCCGCAACGAGTGCGGACGGGGCGGTGGTCTCAGCGGTCCGGCCGGCCGGATCGCGTGGCGGCGATCCCCCGACGGGCCGCCGTCACCCGACCGGGATCACCTCGATCCCGCTGACCTTCGCCTGATCCACGGTCGAGGAGAAGGCGATGTTGACGACGCCGTCGGTGATCGTCATCCGGTAGGTCCGGCTGACCGCGGTCATCGGGGCGACGACGGCGTTGATGTCGAAGTTCGCCAGCTCCACCGCACCTCCCTCGATGTTGGCCGAGAACACCCGCTTGCCGGTGCCGCCCGCCCCGCCGCCGGTGGCGCCGTGGTAGATCTCGGCGAACGACAGCCGCACGTCGTAGGTCCCGTTCGCCACCGGGATGGCGTAGCTGAACGAGGCGTTGCTGCGCTCCGTGCGGTACAGCACGTCGTCGTCGGTACCGCCGATCGCCGTCACCTGCGGGTTGGAGTACGTCTTCCCGCCGGTGAAGAACTGATCGGCCGACCACGCCACCCCACCGGTGGTGACCGCCGGGCCGCCGGCGTTGATCCGGATCGTCGGCCGGGTGGCCGCGGGCCGGGTGGCGCTGACGGTGGCCGAGCGGACCGACTCGTTGCCCGACCGGTCCAGTGCCGTCACCTGGTAGAACGACGCCGCTCCGGCCGGGGCCGTGGTGTCGGCGTAGGTCGTGCCGGTCAGCAGCGACCCGTTCACCTTGGTGTAGGTGCCGGTGGCGCTGGTGGCCCGGTAGACGTTGTAGCCGGCCAGGTCGGACGCCGTGTTGGCCGTCCAGCCCAGGTTGATCCCGGTCGACACACCGGCCGCCGTCACCCCGGTCACCGCACCCGGTGCCGTGGTGTCCACCGGTGCAGCGGGCACGATCTCGATCGCGCTCACCTTGGCGTTCTCGATGCGACGGATGAAGTCGATCGTGACGTTGCCGTCGGTGACGTTGGTGTTGTACGAGCGGACGATCGCCCGGTCGATGCCGCCGGCCTGCTGGAAGACGTCGAAGTTGGCCGCGACGGTGGTGTTCTCCAGCCGGACGTCGAACGTCCGGGTGTTGACCGCCGTCTTGTTCAGCTCCGCGTAGTACAGCCGGACGGTGTAGGCGCCGTTGGTCACCGGGATCTGGAACCCGAAGGCCCGCGACCCGGTGGCCGCACTGCCGGTCCACTCGGACTGGAACATCGTGTTGTTCAGCCCGGCGGGGATGCCGGTGATGGTGTCGTTCTCCGAGTAGGCGAACCCGCCGCTGACCCAGCCGCTGCAGGCGGTGGTCGACGAGCACGCCGACCAGGTGACGCCGTTGACGGTCTGCGCCGGGCCACCCGCGTTGATCCGGACGGTGCTGCCCGCCGGGGCGGTCGGCCGGGTGGCGTTGACGGTGGCCGAGCGGACCGACTCGTTGTTCGACCGGTCCACCGCCGTCACCTGGTAGAACGACGCCGCTCCGGCCGGGGCCGTGGTGTCGGCGTAGGTCGTGCCGGTGACCAGCGCCGCGTTCACCTTGGCGAAGGTCCCCGTCGCCGACGACGAGCGGTAGACGTTGTAGCCGGCCAGGTCGGACGCCGTGTTGGCCGCCCAGCCCAGGGTGATCCCGGTCGACGCCGCCGTGGCCGTCACCCCGGTCACCGCACCCGGTGCCGTGGTGTCGATGCGGGTGGCGTTCACCGTGGCCGAGCGGGTGGACTCGTTGCCCGCCTGGTCGACCGCGGTCACCTGGTAGTACCGCGTCACGCCGGCGGTCGCCGCCGTGTCGGAGTACGTGGTGCCGGTGATCAGCGCCGCGTTCACCTTGGTGTAGGTGCCGGTGGCCGTGGCCGCCGCGTAGACGTTGTAGCCGGCCAGGTCGGTGGCGGTGTTGACCGCCCACGCCAGGTCGACCGCCGCCGCCGTTCCGGTGGCCGTCACCCCGGTCACCGCACCCGGAGGCGTGACGTCACCGCGGACGGCGTTGACCGTCGCCGAGCGGCCGGACTCGTTGCCCGTCCGATCGACCGCGGTCACCTGGTAGTACGACCGACCCGCCGGTGCCGTGGTGTCGGCGAAGGTCGTCCCGGTGGCCAGCGTCGCGTTCAGCTTGGTGAACGTACCGGTGGCGCTGTCGGAGCGGTACACCTGGTAGCCGGCCAGGTCGGACGCTGTGGAGGCCGTCCAGGTCAGCGTGACCGCCGTCTCGGATCCGGTGGCGGTCACCCCGGTCACCGCCGCGGGCGGGGTGACGTCGATGCGGGTGGCCGACACGGTGGCCGAGCGGACGGACTCGTTGCCCGACTGGTCGACCGCCGTCACCTGGTAGAACGCCGTGGCGTCCGGAGCCGTGGTGTCGGCGAAGGTGGTGCCGCTGATCAGCGTGGTGTTGACCTTGGTGAAGGTGCCGGTCGCGCTGGTCGAGCGGTAGACGTTGTAGCCCGCCAGGTCGGTGGCGGTGCTCGCGGTCCACCCGAGGTTCACTCCGGTGGCCACCCCGGTCGCGCTCACCCCGGACACCTGGGCCGGAGCCGTGGTGTCGACCGGGACGATCGCGATCGCGCTGATCTTGGCGTTTTCGATACGACGGATGAAGTCGATCGTGACGTTGCCGTCGGTGACGGTGGCGTTGTACGACCGGACGATCGCCCGGTCGGCGCCGCCGGCCTGCACGTAGACGTCGAAGTTGCTGGCCACCGTGGTGCCCTCGAGCTGGACGTCGAAGGTCCGGGCGTTGGCGGCGAACTTGTTCAGCTCCGCGTAGTAGAGCCGCACCTGGTACGAGCCGTTGAGCACCGGGATCTGGAACCCGAAGGCCCGCGATCCGGTGGTGCCACCACCCGTCCACTCCGACTGGAACATCGTGTTGTTCATCCCGGCGGGGATGCCGGTGATGGTGTCGTTCTCCGAGTACGCGTTACCGCCGCTGACCCAGCCGTTGCAGGCGGTGGTCGACGAGCAGCCCACCCAGGTGATGCCGTTGACGGTCTGCGCGGGTCCACCGGTGTTGACGTAGATCGGGTTCTGCACCGGCGGCGCCGGGGTGGTCACCGTCACCGTGTTCGACGCGGCCGAGGCGTTCTCGGACGAGTCGATCGCCTTCACCTGGTAGGCGTACGAGGTGCTCGCCGCCGCCGTGGTGTCGGTGTAGGCCGAGGTCGTCACCGGGGTGGCGTTGACCTTGGTGAAGGTGCCGGTGGCCGAGGCGGCCCGGTAGACGTCGTAGCCCGCCAGGTCGTTCTCGGTGTTGTCGGCCCAGTCCAGGTTGACCCCGGACGTGGCGGCGGTGGCGGTCAGGCCCGTGGGGGCGGCCGGCGCGGTCGTGTCGACCGGGCAGGTGCCCTTGCAGAGGACCTCGATGGCGGCGATCGACGGGTAGTCGACCGAGGCGGCGAAGCCCAGCTCGAGCAGCCCACCGGTGACCGTGACGTCGTTGATCGGCAGCACGGTCGCCGTGTTCTGACCGCCGGCGGCGGCGAAGATGTCGAAGTTGCTGCGCACCGTCCGGCCCTCGACGGAGATGTCGAAGAGCCGCTTGCCCGCCGTGTTGTTGCCCGACGCCCGCTCCGCGAAGTACAGGCGGACGTCCACGGTGGTGGCACCGCGGGCCGGGAGCACGTAGTTCAGCACCCGCTGGGCCTGCGCCACGTTCCCGACGTTGCCCCGGTAGGTCCGGAACAGCACGTCGTCGACGGTGCCGGCGATCTCCAGCGGAGTCGTCGTGGCGCCCTCGGCGATCGCCGTGGTCGGGGTGTAGCGGCCGGTGTCCGGGGTCCACACCTGACCCTTGGAGTCGGTGTAGTTGCCCGCGCCGGCGACGTCCAGGCGGTACAGCGCCTCCTGGACCGGTGCGGTGGTGGTGATGTCACCGTCGTCGACCAGGAAGCGGTCGTAGGTCGCCGTGAACGGCGCCCCACCCTTGTGCGAGACGAGGATGCCGGCCTGGGCCTGCGTGCCGAAGAACTTGCCGGCGGTGGTCGTCGGCAGGGTCAGCACGGTCGGCAGCGCGGTCCACGCCCCGTCGTTGGTCCGGTAGACGGCCTTGACGGTGCGGGCCGACGGCGACGCGACGAGGGCGACCTCCACGGAGGTGATCGAGGCCGGGTTGGCCAGGGTCACCGTGGAACCGATGGTCGAGCCGCTGCCGCCCTGCTCGGCGTAGAACTCGATGCCGGGCACGCCGCTGCGGTTGATGACCGCGACCTTGGCGAAGTTGTCCTGGTCGGGACCGAACTGGACACCCTGCTGCTCGCTGCCCTGGTCGAGCTGGGTCACCGAGCCGAGCATCCGGCCGCTCACGGTGAACGTGCCACCGGTGGCGTCGAACGGCAGGCGCAAGCCGTTGACCAGCGTGTTGTCGGCGGCCCCGTTGGTGCCGGTGACCGGGGTGGCCCCGGCCAGCGAACCGGAGGAGCTCACCGCGAGGGTGCCCGGGGCGGCGGTGACGACGTCCAGCAACGCCTTGGCGTAGGAGTTGCTGCCGGCGGCCAGGTCCAGCTTGTTGGGCTGGGTCGAGACGAAGCCGGTGGTCTGGTTGTCCTTGTCGAGCAGGGTGCCCGGGTAGGTGGTGTCGAAGTCCAGCCGCAGCTGGGCCGCACCCGGCAGCGGCGCCGGGGCGCCCGGGTTCACCGCCGTCTCCGGCTTGACGTTGGTCACCAGGTAGACGTTGTCGTTGTAGTCGTAGTTGATGCCCGAGTAGTCCATGCCGACCAGCCAGGTGTTCGGCATGATCGCCCCGGCCCGGTCACGGGCGGCCCAGATGCGGACGTGGTGTCCACACGGCCCGGCACACCCGTTGGTCTGGTCGACCGTCTGGTTGTTCAGCGCCGGGTCGGAGGACTCCCCGTCGATGTTGAACCCGAACGCCGTGGTGGCGGTCGCCGGGGTGAAGGTCCCGGCGGCGAAGGCGGTGGTCGATCCGTTGAGGTGCGGCAGGATCGACTGCCCCTCGACACCGGCGTGGGTGAACAGGTTGGTGTTGCCCGCGCCCTTGGCGAACCAGCGGAACTGCGCCGTGTTGCCCTGGGTGTGGAACGCCGCGAGCTGGCGGACGCTGACCGGCTTGGTGGTGTCGGCGCGCAGCCAGTAGGGGCTGAGCACCTCGTCACCGGTGGCGTGGACCAGACCGTTCTCGTTCAGCGGGATGCCGGACGCGGTGATCTGGGTGCCGTAGCCGAACAGCTTGGCGATCTCGGCGACGTCGGGCTCCTGGTTGTTCTCCGACTGCGACTGCCAGAAGCCGGACAGTTCGACCGGCAGGGTCGGCTCGTCCGCGTCGTCGGAGGTGACGGTCAGGGTGCCCGTCCACAGCCCACCGGCGGTACCGATGGTCGTGGCGGTGAAGCGCACCGGCACCGACAGGGAACCGTTCACCGGCACCAGGGCCGGCAGCACGGTCGCGTTGACCAGTGCGAACGGTCCGGTGACGGCCAGGCCGGTCACGTTGAGCGGCTCGGTCCCGGTGTTGCGGATGGTCAGCGTGGACACGTCGTGCACCACGTTGGCCGGGATGAACGGACCGACCGCCGGGTCACATCCGGCCGTCTTGCAGGACGTGCCGGTCTGCGGGGTCTGGATCCGGTTCATCACCAGCCGGTCGGCGAACGGCACACCATCGGCGTTGACCAGGTCGATCTCGGCCTTGCTGGCGCCCGCGGTGATCACGCTGAACGTGGTCACCGGGCTGGTGGTGACGAGCCCCGCCACGTCGGTGGCACGCACCCGGAGGGTGTGGGAACCGACGGTGTTGACCGTGACCGGGGCGGTCCAGGCGGTGAACGCACCCCCGTCCAGGCTGTAGGACCGGCCGGCGACGCCGCTGCCGGCGTCGGAGGCGACGACGGTGATGTCGACGCTGTTCTTGTAGACCCCGGCGCTGGCCTGCAGACCGGTCAGCTGGGCGCTGACCGTCGGCGGCGTGACGTCG
The DNA here is from genome assembly GCA_052039515.1 of Nakamurella sp. Taxonomy (GTDB): domain Bacteria; phylum Actinomycetota; class Actinomycetes; order Mycobacteriales; family Nakamurellaceae; genus Nakamurella. The sequence goes on from JBQGEH010000720.1 coordinate 9,560, forward strand.
ACGTCCGTGCCCGGACGGTCGATGTCGACGAACTGCAGTTTGGTGTTGGTGCCGCCGATGGCGTCGACGGTCAGCCGGCCGTCGGTGACGGTCACCGTCACCGTGCCGGTGCGGTAGCGGTCGGTGCCCGAGGGCGTGAAGCTGACCGCGGTGGTGCCCTCGACCTGGACCTTGTTCACCGAGTCGGTGAAGTCCGGGTCACCGGCGCCGACGGTCACCTGGTAGGTCCCGTTGGGCAGGATGTACTCCCACGCGCCGGGGCCGTTGGGCGACTGCGCGGCCGTCGGCTGCATCAGGATGACCGTCCGCAGCTTGGCGTCGATGGTGCCGGCCCGCTCGCGGGTCTGCGCCGTCATGTCCAGCGGGGTGGCCGTGCCGGGGACGACCCAGCCGCGGCCGACCGCCGAGGTGAACGCCGCACCGGTGTCGGCGGTGTAGCCGGTGGCCACCGTCGACGTCGCCGGCTGGAAGTCGATCCGGGCGACCGGGGTGGTGGTGGCCGTGCCGTTGGACGGCCGGACGTTGCTGATCTCGAACACGTAGTCCTGGTAGTCGCCGTTCTGGGCGTCCTCGAAGGTCACCAGGTAGGTGTTCGGGATGAGCGTGCCCGCCCGGTCCTTGGACGGGTAGATCCGCGCGGCGTGCGGGATGTTGGTGTTGAACCCGTCCTGGGTGTAGCTCTTCCGGCCGAACGACACCGAGTCGACGAAGATGCCGAACGACGCGGTACCCGGGTCGAAGGTGGAGAACCCGCCCGGCACGATCGCCGGGTTGAGGGTCTGCTCGTTGTCCAGCGCGATCGTGGCGACCACGTTGGTCTTCGGCTCGCCGGTCTCCTGGGTGTACCAGCCGAAGGGCAGCAGCTCGTCGGGCGAGTACCGGGCCACCGGCACGATCTTCACGTCGCCGGTGCCGGCCTTGACGAACAGCGGCGCCGCGACCTCGTCACCGATCGGGGTCGGGTTGATCCCGAGGATGAGCCCGGTGCCACCGACGTCGATGTTCCGGCCGAGGGTGTCGACGACCGCCTTCAGCGGCGGCTCGTTGTTGCCCTGCTCACCGGTGGTGGCCAGGCCGAACAGGCCGACCGACAGCGTCGGCTTCGTGGCGTCGTCGGAGGACAGGACCAGAGCGGCGCTCTGGTAGCCCACCGTGCTGGTGGTGGACGGGGCGAACCGGACCGTGTAGGTGCCGGTGCCGCCCGCGGCGATGGTCTGCGGCCCGCCGGTGAGGACGAACGAGGCCGCGTTGGTGCCGGACACCCGGACGTCGCTGATCGCGAGCGGGGTGGTGCCGGTGTTGCTGACGGTCAGCGTCTGCGCCGCTGTCGTGGTGCCGCGGACCCCGCTGAACACGAGCTCACCCGGGGTGGTGCCGATCTTGCCGGCGCCGGAGGTGACCGCGGGCTTGACGTTGCGGACGATGACGACCGCGTCCTGGAAGTCGACCGGGCTCAGCACGTCCTCGGGCGCCACGATGTAGGCGTTCGGGGCGATCGTGCCGTCGGCGTTCTTCAGCTGGTACACGCGCACCTTGTGCGGGTTGGTGGCGTCCCAGGTGTTGCGGGCGTCCTCGCTCCACGCGACGCGGTCGCTGAGACCGTGCCAGGTGAAGTCGAAGCCGAACGGCGTCTCCAGGTCGTACTCACCGAGCTGCACCATCGCGGGCAGGACGGTCTGGTTGGAGGTGTTGGGTCCGCGCAGCAGCGGGGTGCGCTGCGTCGGGTCGGCCGTCGAGTGGACGCCGACGGTCACGACGTTCGGGTTGCCGGACGGTCCGTTCGGGCCGAACAGCGAGATCGCCTGGACCTCGACGACGTGGTCGAACGCGGCCTTGGTGAAGGAGGTCACGGCGACCTCGTCACCGATCAGCGCGCTGGAGGCGGGCAGATCGTTGTTGGCCGGGTTCGGGTCACCGACGTTCACCGGGATCTGGAGGGTGTCCAGGATCCACTGCAGCGACGGCTCGTTGGTGCCGCCGGTGCCCAGGGTGCCCAAGCCGCGCAGCACGGTGCTGGCGGTCGGGGTGCTCGGGCTGTTGGTGGTGAAGGTGAGGGTGGCACCGCGCGGGCCGGCGGCACCCGGGTTGAAGGTGACCGGGAAGATCGCGCTGTCGCCGGGGGCGACGGTGGCGGGCAGGGTCGGGCCACCGCTGATCGCGAAGACCGCCGCGTCGGCGCCGGAGAGGGTGGCGGCCGAGATCGTCAGCGGAGCGCCGCCGATGTTCTTGACCAGCACGTTCTGGGCCGGGCTGGCCGCGCCTCCGATGACCTCGGTGAACACGACACGGGCGGTGGGCTCCGGCTTGCCGGTGCTGCCGCTGCCGCCCTGCGGCTTGAGCAGCTGGATGCCGGTGGTGGCCGGGTTGTCGGTCAGCTCCGTGACGTAGAGGTAGCCGTTGTCGACGTTCTCGGCGATGTCCAGCGGCTGCTTGAAGCCGGTGAACCCGGTGATGCCGGTGACCGCCTTGCTCAGGCTGCCGTCGGCGTTCGGCACGAACGCCACGACCTCCTGGTTGGCGCTGTAGCGGACGGTGATCAGCTTGCCGGCCAGGGCACCGCCGAAGGCGGCGGTGTTCTTGTACTCGATGGAGCCGTTGGCCGAGGCGTGCAGACCGGCGTCGTTGACCCCCGGCAGGTCGTAGTTCGGGTCGGCCAGCTGACCCAGCGGGTACTGGTTGACCTTGAACAGCGGGTTGCCGGTGTAGCCGACCGGGTTGCCGGCGTTGAGCACGTACTCACAGCGCACCGGGTTCGGGTGGCCGTAGTACTTGCCCTTGGTCACGTCGAAGATGTAGTCGGTCTCGGCCTGCTGGTTGTTGGCGATGCCGGGCGCCGACGGGCCGGTGTAGCTGCCCTCCGGACGGTTGGCGCAGGAGGCCGGGAACGTCGTCGGGGTGGCGGGCGTGGAGCCACCGGCGGCGGAGCCGTTGGTACCGGTGTAGAGGTGCCCGTTGCTGTGCCAGACCAGGTCGAAGGCGTTGCGGATACCGGTGGCGTACAGCGTCAGCGGTGCGTTCGCCGCGTACGGGTCGTAGGTGCCGATGTGCGCCGGGACGCCGTCGCGGGCCGGAGCGGAGATGTCCGGGGTGGCGACGTCCAGGGGCAGGGTGGCCGGCAGCTTCGCCGGGTCCAGCTCCAGCATGGCGGCGGACAGCAGGTGCTCGGCCCGCTTCCAGGTGCCGTCGACGTTGCCCATGGCGTTCATCGAGCCCTGGGTGATGTAGAGCTTGCCGTCCTTGAACGCGATCGAGTTGGTCTCGTGGTCCTTGATCGACCGCGGCAGGTTGACCACGACCTCCTGGTAGTTCTCCAGGTTCGGACCGGTCAGCTTGGAGACCGCACCGGTGACGTTGGGGACGTCGGAGCCCAGGTAGGCGTAGTTGTCGGTGATCCACAGGATCAGGTTCGACGCGGTCGACGCCGGGTCGAAGGTGAGGCCGATGATCGTGCGGTTCGGCGCGCCCTCCCAGCCCTTGGCCGTGGCGTGGGTGCGGACGGTGGTGATGGTCTGCCGGTTGGCCAGGGTGCCGTCGGCGTTGACCGTCCAGCGGTAGATCTCACCGGTGATGCTGCCGGCGTAGAGCTTGCCGTCCGGGCCCATCACGATCGAGGTGTACATGGCGCCCTTGGCGGCGCCGCTGTCGGAGCGGTCGAAGGCGACGTTCGGCGGGATGACGCCGGTGTTTCCGCCGGTGCCCGCACCCGCGGTGGTGAACACCGAGGAGAACGGCAGGAAGGCGCGGCCGCTCTTGTCCTTCACGTTCGAGGTGATCTCGAAGCGGTACAGCGTGTTCGCCGCCATCGGCGCGGACGCCTGGAAGGACACGGTGTCACCGCCGCCGGAGGTCGCACCGGTACCGGGGACGGCGACGCCGTCCGCGACCCGGGTGACCTTGACGTTGCCGTTGCCGAGGCTGGTCTCGTCGACGGCGCCGGTCTCGGCGTTGAGGTTGTTGTCGGCGGTCACCGAGGCGTTGGTGACCACGTTGACCGCACCGTTGGCCGGGGTGACGGCCGAGGTGTACGGCCGCCCGCCGCGGTCGAGCGAGTCGATGTCGACGTAGGCGATCTTGGTGTTGCTGCCGCCGGCCGGGGTGATGCTCAGCCGGCCGTCGGAGACGACGACCGTGCGGGTGGCGGTGGCGAACTTGTTCGCGGTGGTCGGGGCGAAGGCGGCGATGGCGTTCTGGTTCTCGATGTTGATCCAGTTGACGCTGTCGACCGCGGTGGCGGCGTCACCGACGGCGACGGTCACCGTGTAGGCGCCGTTGGGCACGGCCATCTCCCACTTGCCCACGGTCAGCGTGCCGCCGTTGGTGGTGGCGCCCAGCTGCATGTGGACGAAGCTGGCCAGCCGCTGATCGGGCTGGTTGGCCGCGGTGGTGTTGCCCGGGCCGACCACGTTGCGGTTGCGGCCGTTGCCCTCGAGCGACGTCGGGGCGTCGGTGGCCAGCGCCAGCCAGCCGTAGGACAGACCGGTCCCCTGGTTCGTGCCGCTGCGCAGGCCGAACGCCTGGCCGTAGTCACGGAAGTAGCCGGTCGCCGGCGCGCTGGTGGCGTCGGTGTAGTCGATCCGGTAGCTCAGCGCGGTCGGCGCGGCGTCGGACGGCGTCGCGTTCTGCACCGCCGACGGGACGGACTCGTTGCCGGCCTGGTCGACCGCGGTGACCACGTAGTAGTACCGCGTCCCGTTGGCGACACCGGTGTCGGTGAAGTTGGTGTTGGCGACCGGGCCGGTGGTGTTGACCTTGTTGCCGACCGCCGGGGTGAATGGCGCGGTGGTCGACCGGTACACGTTGTAGCCGGCCACGTCGGTGGCGGTCGGGGCCGACCAGGTCAGGGTGATCGAGGCGTTGCCCGCGGTGGGCAGCAGGCCCGACGGGGCGTCGGGCGCCGTGGTGTCCGGCAGGACCGGGCCGGCGCTGGCGATGGTCAGCCAGTTCATCTTGGTGTTGGTGCCGCCGATGGCGTCGACGGTCAGCTTGCCGTCGGTGACGTCGACGGTGACGGTGCCGGTGCCGTACTCGGTGCCGGTGACGGCCTGGAAGCGGTTGATGGCGGTGACGCCCTCGACCCGGATGGTGTGCTGGCTGTCGTAGCAGGGCGCGTCACAGCCGGTCTTGGCGGCGCCCGGCTGATCGCCGACGCTCATCGAGACGGTGTAGCGGCCGTTCGGGACGCCGTACTCCCAGGCGCCCGGGACCAGGGTCCCGTTGCTCGTCGGGGTCGGGACGATGTCGCCGTACTGCAGGTGGATCGCCCGGTTCTGCAGGTCGGTGACCGCCGTGCGGGTGCGCAGCCGGGTGTTGGCGCTCATGTCCAGCGGGACGGTGGTCGTCGTGCCGACGCTGTCCTGCCGGACCCAGCCGTAGCCGCGGGTGGTGCTGTACGGCGCACCGGTCTCGGCGGTGTAGCCCGCGAGGACCGGGGCGGTGGTGGGCTGGAAGGTGAACTTCGCGTTCACGCCGGCGGCCGGCAGTACCGCGGAGACCTCCGACGACGGCACCGACTCGTTGCCGGCGGTGTCGACCGCGGTGACGGTGTAGTACGACGTGGCGCCCGCGGGGGCGGTCAGGTCGGTGTAGGTGGTGGTGGTCTGCGGGCTGTTGGTCAGCTTGACCCGCGTGCCGCCGGCGGTGGCCGCGCGGTAGACGTTGTAGCCGGCCAGGTCGGTGGCGGTGTTGACCGACCAGGCGACGTTCACCCGGCTGTCGGACACGACCGCGGTGACGCCGGTGACGGCGTTCGGGGCGGTGGTGTCGGGGTCGTCCAGCGGCACCGCGTTCACGACGGGCGAGGCCGCCGACCGGTTGCCGACCACGTCGTAGGCCTGGACGACGTAGTAGTAGCGGGTGCCCGCGTCCAGGTCGCTGTCGACGAAGGTGCGGCCGGGCTTGATGAGCACGCCGACCAGGGCGTCGTCACTCAGGTCCACCGTCTCGGTGGTCGAGCGGTAGACCCGGTAGCCGCGCAGGTCGGACTCGGTGTTGGCGTTCCAGCGGACGGTGACGCTGTGCCGGCCGGCGGTCGCGCTGACGCCGGTCGGGGTGGCCGGGGCGACGTTGTCGACCGGGGTGGCCGACACCTCGGCGGAGCCCTCGGAGACGTTGCCGTTCCCGTCGAGGGCCTTGACGACGTAGTAGTAGCCCGAGCCGTTGAGCGCGGTGGTGTCGGTGTAGCCGGCGGTGGTGACCGGGGTGGTGGTCAGCTTGGTGCCCAGCGTGCCGGGGGCGGCCGAGCGGTAGACGTCGTAGCCGACCAGGTCCACGTCGGTGTTCGGGGTCCAGCTCAGCACCACGCGGTTGTCACCGGGGGTGGCGACGACCCCGGTCGGCGCGACCGGCGCGGTGGTGTCCGGGGCGACGGTCGGGGTGGCGGTGCGGACGTCGGAGGCGACGGACTCGTTGCCGGCCGTGTCGACGGCGGTGACCACGTAGCTCACCGCGGTGTCGTTGGTCAGGCCGCGGTCGGTGTAGCCCAGCGAGTCCGAGGTCGGCGTGGCGATGAGGGTCGCCGCGCTCGGCACCACGGTGTCACCGGTCGCCCGGTACACCTTGTAGCCCGCGAGGTCGGCGGCGGTGACGGCGTTCCAGCGCAGCTCGACGGTGGTGTCACCGGCGATGGCGCTGACCCCGGTCGGGGCGGCGGGGGCGGTGGCGTCCCGCGGGGTGCCGGTGGCGGCGGCCGAGGCGGCGGAGACGTTGCCCGCGGCGTCGGTGGCGGTCAGCACGTAGTGCAGCTCGGTGCCGTTGGTCAGCCCGGTGTGGGTGAAGGTGAGGGCCGTGCCGGTGTAGACGCGGTTGGCTGCGGTCAGCGCGACCTCGGCGGCGGTGGAGGCGTAGAGGCTGTAGGTGATCTCACCGGTGTCGGTGACCGCGGCCCAGGTGATCGTGGCGGTGCCGTCACCGGCGGCCACGGTCGGGGCGTCCGGAGCGGCCGGGGCGGTGGTGTCGGCGACCTCGACGTCGAGGTAGTTGATCTTGGTGTTGGTGCCGCCGACGGCGTCGACGGTCAGCGTGCCGTCGGTGACCGGGACGGTGACCGTCGCGGTCTTGAACTCGGTGGCGGCGGTGGCCTGGAACGCGTTGATCGCGTTCACGCCCTCCACGTTGACCGTGTGCTTGCTGTCGTAGCAGGGGGCCACGCAGGTCGCGGTGGGGGTGCCGGGCTGGTCGCCGACGCTCAGGCTGACCTTGTAGGTGCCGTTCGGGACGGCGATCTCGTAGGAGCCGTTGGCCTTGATGCCGCCGCTGAACGTGCCGGCGACGTCGGCGCCCTGCATGTGCATCAGACCGCGCTGGCGCAGGTCGACGGTGACGCCGGTGCGCTCGGCGCGGAGCCGGCCGTTGCCGACCAGGTTCAAGCCGGTGTGGGTGCCCGGGGTGACCCAGCCGCGACCGCGGGCGTTGGTGTAGGCCTGCCCGTAGTCGGACACGAACCCGGTGGGGGCGGTGGTCGCCTGGTCGCTGAAGTTGATCTTCAACGGCAGCGTGGCGAAGGTCGGGTTGGCGGCGTTCGCGGTGCCCGAGGTGGCGGTGGAGGCGACGCTGCGGTTGCCGGCGGCGTCCACCGCGACGACGACGTAGTAGTAGGTGGTGTCGTTGACCGCGGTGGTGTCGGTGAACGCGGAGGCGGTCAGCGCGGTGTCACCGCTCAGCGGGGTGCCGGTGGTCGCGACGGCGGCGGTGGTGCCGCGGTAGACCTGGTAGCCGGCGAGGTCGGTGTCGGCGTTGTCGGCCCAGTCCAGCGCGACGCTCGCGTCACCGGCGGTGGCGGTCAGCCCGGTGGGGGCGGCCGGCGGCGGGTCGGTCGGGGTCTGGGCGACGGTGATGTAGTCGATCTTGGTGTTGGTGCCACCGATGGCGTCGACGGTCAGGAAGCCGTCGGCGACGGTGACGGTCTTCGTCCGGATCTGGAAGCGCGCGGCGCCGGTGGGGGTGCCGGTGATGGCGAAGTTGTCGACGACGTTCGTGCCCTCGACGTTGATCCGGTGCACGGTCGGGTCGGAGCCGGGGCTCGCGTCACCGACGGCGACCTCGACGTCGTAGCTGCCGTTGGGCACGGCCAGCTGCCAGGCGCCGGAGACGAGGACGCCCGCGGTCGGGTTGGCCAGCGGGATGGTGTCGTACTGCATGTGCAGGGTGCTGAGGAGCGGGTCGTTGCTGTTGGCGGTCCGGGAGCGGCCGTTGCCGACCAGGCTGACCGGGACGCCGTTGCTGCCGGGCACGATCCAGCCGTAGCCGCGCATGTTGGCGTAGTTCTGGCCGTAGTCGCGGATGAAGCCGGTCGGGGTGACGCTGGGGTTGCTGCCGCCGGTCAGGCCCGGGGCCTCGGCGAAGTCGAACTTCGCCGGGAAGGTGGCCGCCACCGGGGTGGCGTCGTCGATCTGGACGGCGTCGGTGGTGGAGATGGCGTTGCTGGTGGCGGCGACGGCGTAGTAGTACACCTGGCCCTTGACCGCGGTGGTGTCGACGAAGTCCGACGTCGGCGAGGTCGCGAACGGCGCGGCGATGTTGTTGACCGGCAGGTTGCTGCTCCGCCAGATCTTGTAGCCGCCGGCGGTGTCGGCCACGTCGTCCCAGTCCAGCGCGATGCCACCGGCGCCCGGGGTCGCGGTCACCGCACCGACCTGGACGGTGTCGATGGTGACGTAGCCCAGCTTGGTGTTGACGCCGCCGATGGCGTCGACGGTGAGGCGGCCGTCGGTGACGTCGGCGATGACCGTGTTGGTCCGCAGCCGGCCCGGGGTGCAGGTGGCGGTGGTCCCGGTCGGGTAGGTCTGGTTCTGGATGGCGGTGACGCCCTCCACGTGGATGGTGTGCGACTCGACGTCGTTGCCGACGGTCGCGTCGCCCGTGCCCACGGTGACCTGGTAGCGCCCGTTGGGCACCTTGTACTCCCAGGCCACCTTGGTCGCGTTGTTCGTCGCGTTGGTGGTCGGGGCCTGCATGTGGATGAACGTGCGGTTCTGCGTGGTGAAGCCGGCGGCGGTGCACGTGCTGCGGTCGCGCACGTTGAGCGGCACCCCGAACGGCACGTGGGTGGCCGTGGCCAGGCTGTCCTGGGTGACCCAGCCCATGCCCACGGTGTCGTCGTAGGCGGCGCCGATGTCCTTGACGAAGCCGCCGGGGACGGTCGTCGCGTTCGGTTGGAAGTTCACCCGGACCGCGACCGGCGGGTCGGCGGCGGCGGCGACGCTGGGGCTGATCACCGCCAGCGGCACGGTGAGTGCCATGGAGAGCACCAGGATCAGGGTGGACTTCAGGTTGCTGCCGGTACGACGACGCGCGCGACGATGCACGAGGACCTCACAGAGACATCACGGCACCACACAGAACTATGTGGAGACGATGAATGTCCGATGTGAGAGCTCACATGGGACCACCCACACAGGGGGTATTGACGATGGAGTGGTCAAACAGGACGTAAAGGAGCTCGTCGTTCGGTGACCCGTAACCCCTGATCCGTGACCGGAAACTCCGCTCCGACGCGCTCCGGGGACGCCGGGGCCGTCAGCCGCCCCACCTAAGATCACCAGGTGTCCACTCCTCGTCCCGTGCCCGGCCGGCGGCCCGCCGTCCGCGGGGCCGTGCGCCGCACGGACGAGGTTTCCGCTGGTGGGCTGGTTGTCCGGGTCGACGACGGGGTCGCGGTCGCGGCCATCATCGGCCGGTTGGACCGCCGTGGCCGGCTGCGCTGGTCGTTGCCGAAGGGCCACCTGGAGGCCGGCGAGACCACCGAGCAGGCCGCCGTCCGGGAGGTCGAGGAGGAGACCGGCATCTCGGGCCGGATCACCGCCCGGCTGGGCAGCGTCGACTATTCCTTCGCCGCGGCCGGCCGGCGCATCCACAAGCGGGTGCACCACTTCCTGATGGAGGCGGTGTCCGGCGAGCTGTCCGACGCCGACGTGGAAGTCACCGAGGTGGCCTGGGTACCGCTGACCGATCTGCCGAGCCGGCTCGCCTACGCCGGTGAACGACGGCTGGTGGCCCGTGCGACGGAGATCCTCGCGGAGTCCGCGTGACCCGTCCCGCGCGACGTCTCCGGTGGTGGCTGGCGGGTGTGCTCGCCGTCGTCGCGGCGGCTCCGCTGGTCGGCCCGACGGCTCCCGCGGCGGCGGCGCCGCAGGGGCAGTACGCCGGGACGCTGAGCTTCGAGGTGACCGGGTTGTCGCCGGCGGTGGTCGGGCCGACGTCGTCGACGGTGGTCGTCCGCGGATCGATGCGCAACAACGGCAGCGAGGAGCTGACCGGGGTGGTCGCCCGCTTCCAGCGCGGTGAGGCGTTCACCGACGCCGCGCAGGTCCAGGCCGAGATCGACGACCCGGGACAGCCGGAGAGCGTGCTCACCGGATTCACCGCGGTCACCGACTCGATCGACCCGGGTGAGACGGTCGACTTCGCGCTGACCACCGACGCCTTCAGCCGTCCCCGTACCGGCCTCGGGATCACCGACCCGGGGGTGTATCCGCTGATGGTCAACGTCAACGCCCGCTTCGAATCCGGTCCGGACGACGGCGCCCGGGTCGGTGAGCTGCACTCCCTGCTGACCGTGGCCGGTGTCCCCGACGGCACCGCCCCGGTCGGCGCTCCGCAGCGCGTCGGCATGGTGATGCCGCTGGTGGACCGCCCGCACCGGGACCCGACCGGCGCGTTCCTCGACGACGACCTGGCCGCGCTGATCTCCACCGGCGGGCGCCTGGAGGACGTCCTCACCGCCGCCGAGGACCCGGAGCTGCCCGACGGTTCGGTGACGCTGGCCGTCGACCCGGAGCTCCTGCAGGAGCTCACCGTGATGGCCGCCGGGTACACGGTCGGCCCGTACGTGCTCGACCTCGACCCGGCCGCCACAGCCTCGACAGCCCCCACGCCTACGTCGACAGGAACGACGGGTACTGGTACGGCCCCCGGCGGCACGGAAACCACCGCCCCGCCCGGAACCAGCCCCGCGCCCACCACCGGGACGACCCCGTCCGGCACCGGGAGCACGACGCCCACCACGCAGGCCCCGGCGACCACCTCCACCGACGCGTCGCCGACCTCGTCGGCGGTGCAGCCGGTGCCCGGACCGGACGTCGTCCCCTGCACCGGCACCGCGGCCGCGCAGCGCTTCCTCGACCGGCTGCGCGCGCTGGCCACCACGACGCCCGTGCTGGTGCTGCCCTACACCGACATCGACGCCACCGCCGCGGTGCGCGCCGGTCACCCCGAGCAGGTCGTCGCCGCCGTCGCGCAGGGCCGGACCGTCGCCACCGCGATCCTCGGTCCGCAGGCCCGGCTGATCACCGACGTCGGCTGGCCGATCGACGGCCTGGTCGACCCGGCGACGTTGTCGGTGCTCCGCGGGACGGGCCTGGACACCGTGGTCCTGGACCGGAGCGGCGTGACCGGGGACGGTGCCGTCGGTGAGCGGGCGACGGTCGGGACGTCGTCGGGTGACGTCACGGCGGTGCTGGCGTCGTCGTCGGTGCCCGACGGGCCGGTCGACCTCAACCACTTCACCGCGCTCGCGGCGCAGCGGTGGCTCGGCGGGCAGACCGCCGGGATGCTCCTCGCACCCGCCCGCAGCTGGCAGCCCGACCGCGACGAGTACGCCGCGCTCAGCGCGCTGCTGCGCTCCCTGGAGCGGGCCGGGCTCGTCGAGGGTGCCGGTCTGACCGAGCTGACCGCGGGCCCGGCCGGGGCCGCCGCGACCCTGGAGTACCCCGCCGAGGCCGTCGCCCGGGAACTCCCGGCGGCCCTGTTCGGACGGGTCCAGGACCTCGCCGCCGCCATGGCCTCGACGCAGCGCGCGTTCGACCCGCTCACCACCGACGACCGCGCCACCATCGCCCCCGACGACCTGTTCGCCGACGTGCAGGCCGGTCTCGGCCGGCAGGCCGCGGGCGGCTACCGGGCCGACCCGGGAGCGGCCGCCCGCGCCAACGGCGCCGTGCGCACGATCGTCGACGCCGTCCAGTCGCAGGTCAGCATCACCCCGCCGGCCAGCGCGTTCACCCTCACCTCGAGCACGTCACCCCTGGTGGTGACGATCGGCAACCGGCTCCCGTACACCGTGCACGTGCGGATCTCCGTCGATCCGACGGACGCGCTGCGGGCCGGCATCACCGTCACCGACGTCGGCGTGCAGACCGTGCCCGCACTGTCGAACGTGCAGGTGCTGCTGCCCGCCGAGGTCACCCGGGCCGGTCTGCTCACCCTGCGGGTCAAGCTCACCACTCCGGACGGCGCCGCCTGGGGTCCGGAGCAGGAGATCCAGCTCAAATCCACCGCGATCGGCTCGTTCACCGTGGTCCTGATCATCGCCGCGGGCGCGATCGTCGTCCTGACCACCGCCATCCGGATCCGCAAGCGCTACCGGCAGCGGCGGGAACGCATCGCGGCGGGCCTGCAGTGACCCGGCCCGCCGACGACGCCGCACCGACCGCCCCCGAGGAGAGGGACCCCGCCCTGACCGCCACCACCGCCACGCCCGCACCCGCCGCGCGCGGCATCGTGCGGGCCAGCGCCCTGATGGCGGTGGCCGCGCTGACCAGCCGGATCACCGGGCTGCTGTCCAAGGTGGTGCTGCTGGGCGTCCTCGGCGTCACCGTCAACGATTCGTTCGCGTTGGCCAACACGCTGCCCAACATCGTCTTCGAGCTGCTCATCGGCGGCGTGCTGACCTCGGTGGCCATCCCGCTGATCGCCCGGGCCCAGCACACCGACCCGGACGGCGGCGTCGGCTACGTCCAGCAGCTGGTGACGCTCGCCTTCGTCACGCTCACCGTCACCACCCTGGTGGCCGTCGCGGCCGCGCCGCTGCTCGTCCGGCTCTACCTGTCCCCGGACTTCGAGAGCGACCTGGGGCTGGCCACCACGCTGGCCTACCTGCTGCTCCCCCAGATCCTGTTCTACGGGCTGGCCGCGATCTTCGGGGCCATCCTCAACACCCGGGAGCGGTTCGCCGGGCCCGCCTGGGCGCCGGTGCTGAACAACCTCGTGGTCATCGCGATGGCGGTCTACCTCGGCCTCACCTCCGCCGGGCTCAACGAGGTGGTCGGCACGTCCGGCGGTGCCGACGTCTATGGCGCCCCCACCACCGCGCAGGTGCTGATCCTGGGCATCGGCACCACCGCGGGCATCGTGCTGCAGGCCATGGTGCTGCTGCCGTCGCTGCACCGCGCCGGGTTCCGCTTCCGCTGGCGGCTGCGCTGGGACGCCCGGATGGGCGAGGCCGGCGGGCTGGCCGGCTGGGCGGTCGTCTACGTCCTGGTCTCCCAGGTCGGTTACATCGTCGCGACGAACCTGGCGAGCCGCGTCGACGGCGGCCTGACCACCTTCACGTTCGCCAACCTGCTGTTCCAGACGCCGTACGGGATCCTCGGCGTCTCCGTGCTGACCGCGGTGATGCCCCGGATGAGCCGGCACGCCGCCGCCGGTGAGATGGAACGGGTCAAGGACGACGTCTCCCTGGCCAACCGGCTGTCCACCGTCGCGCTGCTGCCGATCACCGCCGGGGCGCTGGCCCTGGCCGGCGCCATCGGGGTCCTCGCCACCGCGTACAACAAGGTGCCGATCGACGCCGCCGTGCAGATCGGCGTCACCTTCGCCGCGCTCGGCGTCGGCCTGGTGCCGCTGGCGATGACGCTCGTGCAGATGCGGGTGTTCTACGCGATGAAGGACGGCCGCACCCCGGTGGCGATCAACGCCGTCATGGTCGCGGTCCGGGTGCCGCTGTTCCTGCTGGCGACGACCCTCGCCCCGGAACACCTGATCCCCGGGCTGGCCGCCGCCACCGCCCTCTCCTACGTGGTGGGGGCGGTCGTCGGCGAGCTGTGGTTGCGGCACCGCTTCGGCGCCATGGGCAGCCGCCGGATGCTGCGCACCCTCGGCAAGATGGCGTTCGTCTCCGCGGTCGGCGGCGGCGCCGCGTTCGCGGTGGTGCGGCTGGGCTGGGGCGGCTCCCCCGACGGCTGGACCGCCGCCCTCGGTCAGGGCCTCGCGGCCGGCGCGGGCGGGGTGCGCGTCATCGCCGGCGGCGCGGCGCTGCTGCGGGTCGAGGAGTTCGAGCCGCTGTTCCGGCGGCTCCGGGCGGTGCTGCGCCGCGGGCCGGTGGTCACCGTCCCAACAGGTACCGTGGCCTCGACCGATGTGGACCTCCCCGACGTGGTGAGCAGAGAGCAGGTGGACATCCCGGTGAGTCGTGAGCCCGCCGCCTCCGACGAGACGCCCCCCTCCGACGCCACCCGCACCCACCCGGACCTCGCCACCGTCGACAGCCGGGCGCCCGGTGACAGCGGAGCCCCCGACAGCGACACCCCTGACACCGACGCACCCGACAGCGGCCCCGCCCCGCGCGCGGAGTCCGCCGCCGCCCGCGTCGCCCCCGGCTCGATGGTCGGCGGCCGCTACCGGCTGGTCAGCCTGGTCGCCGTGGACGCCGCCGGCAACCGCTTCTGGCGCGCCAAGGACACCGTCCTCCCCCGCGACATGGCCGTCACCCTGCTGCCCGACGGCCCGACCACCAACGCCACCGTCACCACCACCCTGCGCGCCGGCCGGCTGCACCACATCGGCCTGCCGCAGACCCTGGACCTCGGTACCGAGAACGGCATGAGCTACGTCGTCGGGCAGTGGGTCGACGGCGCCACCCTCACCGACCTGCTCGCCGGCGGCCCGCTGGACGGCGACGTCGCCGGATCGGTGACCGCCAAGGTGGCCGACGCGGTCGCCGAGGCCCACCGCAACGGCATCGCGCTGGGCGCCCTGCACCCGTCGCTGGTGCGGGTCAACTTCGACGGTCAGGTCCGGCTCAGCCACGTCCTCGCCTACCCCGGCGCCACGCCCGAGCAGGACATCCGGGCGGTCGGTGCGCTGCTCTACCTGATGATCACCGGCACCTTCCCGCTGCCGCAGAACGGGATGAGCCCACCGCTGACCGCCGCCCCCACCGGCGGTGGCCGCGAGCTGCCCGCCGACGAGGTGCGCGAGACCGCCCCGGCGGGGCTCTCCGCGCTCGCCGAACGGGCGCTGCACCCCGAGGGACCGCACGGCGTCCGGTCGGCCGCGGCCATCGCGGCCCTGCTGCACAGCGCCGAGACCGTCCCGGTCGCCGCCGGCCCGGAGGTCGAGGAGGAACCGGTGCTGACGGCCGGTCAGCTCGCCGAACGCCGGCTGATGCGGGAACGCCGCGCCAAGCTGACCGTCGCCGGCGTCATGCTGCTGGCCCTGTCCGTCCTCGTCGCGATCGTCATCGGCAGCGCACTGAAACGCGTCGTCGACTCCGTGCAGGACCCGGTCATCACCTCCGACCAGGCGCTGGACGTCACCCCCGAGACGCTGGCCCCCACCGCCGGCGACACCTCGGCCCCGGCCGACACCGGCACCCCGGAGACGTCGGCGGAGGCCCCGCCGACCAGCGCCGCGGTGACCCCGGTGCCGGTGACGATCACCGCCGGTGAGGTGTACGACCCGCAGGGCCGCGGTCAGAAGGACTACGTCAGCTACGTCGACCGGGCGTTCGACGGTGACCCGGCCACCGCCTGGCAGACCTTCGCCTACTTCCAGCAGTTCGGTCCCAACGGCCTCAAGCTCGGCGTCGGCCTGATGCTGACCCTGGACCGGGACGTTAAGCCGCTCACCGTCACCGTCGCCACGACCACGCCGAGCAGCGCCGACTGTGCCGAGAAGAACAACTGCATGAAGGTGCAGATCCGGGCGTCCGACGGGAACATCGACGCCCCGCTGGACGACACCCCGGTGCTGGCCGAGTCGCAGATCGGCGACGCCCCGGCCGCCATCGCCATCCCCGACACCGCTCCGACGTCGAAGTACCTCATCGTCTTCGTGTCCGGCCTCACCGGCGGGGGCAACAACTGGGAGGCCTCGATCAGCGACATCCAGGTGACCGCCGCCGGCTGATCGCAGCCGTCAGGTCCCCCGGACGTGCGGCCGTCACGGTGCCCGGGCCGGGGAATGAACGCCGGTATCGTGACGTTCCAGCCGGTGCACCCGGGACGCCGTCCCGGGACACCGCTTCCAGCACTGCACGATCTGCGGGGCCGGCCGGGGGAACCCGGCGTCCGGCCTGATGAGGAGTCACGTGACCACGCTGCACGACGTCATCGTCATCGGATCCGGCCCGGCCGGGTACACGGCGGCCATCTACCTGGCCCGCGCGGACCTCAAGCCCCTGGTCTTCGAGGGCTCGCAGCTCGGCGGTGCGCTGATGACCACCACCGAGGTGGAGAACTTCCCGGGCTTCCCGGAGGGCATCCAGGGTCCCGACCTGATGGTCAAGATGCGTGAGCAGGCTGCCCGCTTCGGTGCCGACCTGCGCAGCGAGGCCGTGGAACGCGTCGCGCGGCACGGCCCGGTCAAGAAGGTCTGGGTGGACGGCAACGAGTTCCACGCCCGCTCCGTCGTGCTGGCCACCGGGTCCGCCGCCCGCTACCTCGACCTGCCGGACGAGCAGCGGCTGATCGGCCGCGGCGTGTCCGCCTGCGCCACCTGTGACGGCTTCTTCTTCCGCGATCAGGACGTGGCCGTGGTCGGCGGCGGCGACTCCGCGATGGAGGAAGCCACCTTCCTGTCCCGCTTCGCCCGCTCGGTGACGATCGTGCACCGCCGCGACAGCTTCCGGGCCAGCGCGATCATGCTGGATCGGGCCAAGGCAGACCCGAAGATCCGCTGGGCCACCGACGCCGCGGTCACCGGGGTGCGCGGTGCGGACAGCGTGGAGGGCCTGGAGCTCACCGACACCCGCACCGGCGAGACCCGCGAGCTGGACGTGACCGGCCTGTTCCTGGCCATCGGCCACGACCCGCGGTCGCAGCTGTTCCGTGGTCAGGTGTCGGTGGACGACGAGGGCTATGTGCAGACCCGCGGCCGCACCTCGCTGACCGACATCGAAGGCGTCTTCGCCTGCGGTGACCTCGTCGACCACATCTACCGGCAGGCGATCACCGCGGCCGGCTCCGGGTGTGCCGCCGCGCTCGACGCCCAGCACTACCTGGCGTCGCACGGCGCCTCGACCACCGACCCGGAACCGGAGCTCGCCGCCGAGCCCGTCTCGGTCTGACCCACCTGCTCCACCTGAACAGCAGCCTCTGACACACCGAAGGAGTCCTTATGGGAACCAACACCGTCACCGTCACCGACGCGAGCTTCGCCGACGACGTCCTGATGTCGGACAAGCCCGTCATCGTCGACTTCTGGGCCGAGTGGTGCGGACCGTGCCGGATGGTCGCCCCCGTGCTCGAGGAGATCGCCGGTGCGCACCGCGACAAGGTGACCATCGCCAAGATCGACGTGGACGCGAACCCGCAGGTCTCGCAGGACTACAAGATCCTGTCGATCCCGACGCTGCTGGTCTTCCAGGGGGGCAAGCCGGTCAAGCAGATCATCGGCGCGAAGCCCAAGGCGGCGCTGCTGGCGGAGTTCGCCGAGTACCTGTGAGCCGGGTTACGGTAATCGGATGTTGCTCAGGCGCGGAGACCACGGCTCGCTCGTAGCCTCGGTCCGGTCCACCCTGGCGTCGCTCACCCTGCTGCCGCCGGACCTCGACACCCCTGATTCCGCCGTCGTCTTCGACGACGGGCTGGACGCCGCGGTGCGGGCGTTCCAGCAGCAGCGGGGGCTCATCGTGGACGGCATCGTCGGCCCGATGACACTGCGGTCGCTCAACGACGCCCGCTGGCGGGTCGGTGACCGGATGCTGGCGTACACGCTGTCGGCCCCGATGACCGGGGACGACGTGTTGGCGCTGCAGCAGCGGCTGGCCGAGCTCGGCTACAACACCGGGCAGACCGACGGGGTGTTCGGCCCCAAAACCGACCGCTGTGTCCGGGAGTTCCAGCGCGACCGCGGCCTCACCGACGACGGTGTGTTCGGTCCGCAGACGTTCAAGGAACTGACCCGGATGGGCCGGATGGTCACCGGTGGGCGGGCCCAGTTCCTGCGCGAGCAGCAGAACGTCCGCCGGCGTGGGCCGGGGCTCCGCGGCAAGCGCATCGTGCTCGATCCCGCCCTCGGGGGGGACGAGACCGGCTGGCAGGTCGACGGGCTGTGCGCCCGTGACCTGTCCTACGACATCGCCCGCCGGCTCGAGGGCCGGATGACCGCCACCGGGATGGAGACCTTCCTGACCCGGGGGCAGCGGGAGAACCCGACCCAGAGCGAGCGCGCCGAGGTGGCCAACGCGGTCGACGCGGACCTGCTGATCAGCCTGCACATCGACGGCTGCGCCTCCCCGCTCGCCGAGGGCATGGCGGCGTTCCACTTCGGGACCGACGCCGGTGGCTCGTCCACGTTGGGCGAGACGCTGGCCGCCCTCATCCAGCGCGAGGTGGTGGCCCGGACGCATTTCGTCGACTGCCGGGTGCAGCACCGTCCGTGGGACATCCTGCGACTGACGCAGATGCCCGCGGTGCGGCTGGATCTGGGCTACCTGACCAACCCCGGCAACCGGGCGGCGCTGGCCCGTGAGGAGTTCCGGGACGCCATCGTCGACGGCATCCTCGTCGCCGTGAAGCGGCTGTACCTCGACGGCCGGGACGAGCCGCACACCGGCACGTTCACCTTCTCCGACCTGCTCGCCTACGAGCAGACCCGGACCGCCGCGATCTGAGGGGCCGGGCCGGCCGGGATCACGATCACCGAGAACAGCTGCTCCAACGCCGATTCGACGTCGGCCTTCCAGCCCAGCGCCGACTCGAGCTCCAGGCGCAGCCGCGGGTAGCGGTGGTGCGGCCCGACCTCGCTGAAGCCCAGTCGCAACCCGAACTCGGCGGGCAGCAGACAGGGCGGGATGGTCTCGTCCGACGGCAGATGCGTGACCTCACCGCGATGGCCGAACATCTCGATGGCCCGGACGCCGCGGCCGGCCAGATGCTTGGCGACGCCCTGCAGCAGGGTGCGGGCGTAGCCGCGGCCACGGTGGAGGGGCTGGATGGTGGCGGTCATCAGCAGCACCGCGTCCGGGCTGACCGGCGCGGTGGGGAAGTTCGACGCGGTGGTCACCGCCGTCGGCGGGGCGTACACCGCGTGTCCGACCACCTCGTCGTCGACGGTGAGCAGGTGCCCACAGGCGCCCCAGCTCAGCATGACCCCGGACAGCCAGACCTCCTTCTCGAACTCGGCCTGACCGGCGTTGGCCACCGACCCCGACCGGTCGGGGCCGACCTCCCACCGGATGCACGAGCGACACGGGGCCGGCAGGCGGGAGATGGTGTCCAGGTTCAGCGGAATCAGAGCGGGCTCGCCCACGCACCGGTCCTTCCCTCGCCGACTGCGGCGCACCGGTCGACGCTCCCGACCGTGCACCACCGACTGTCCAGGATAGGCGCACGCCCGGGGGCCGCCGCCGGGTCGTGACCCCCGGACCCCGTCGAGCGCGCGGGCGGGAGTGGCCGGCGACCTAGACTGGGCGCACTCCCCCGGCGCACTGCCGCGTGCGCCGACCGGCCCCGAGGACCGCTCCATGACCGGCAACAGCCTGGATCAGCACCTGCAGCGCTACGCCCAACGCACGTCGGGCATGCGAGCGTCGGCGATCCGTGCGCTGTTCTCGGTGGCCAATCGCCCCGAGGTGGTCTCGCTGGCCGGGGGCATGCCGTTCCTCAACTCGCTGCCGTTGGAGGCGCTGGCCGCCGACGCCGCGCAGCTCGTCGGCCAGGAGGGACTGGTCGCCTTGCAGTACGGGTCCGGTCAGGGCATCCTCCGGCTGCGTGAACAGATCTGTCAGGTCATGTCGCTGGAGGGCATCGACGCCCACCCCGACGACATCGTCGTCACCGTCGGCTCGCAGATGGCGCTGGACCTGACCACCCGGATCTTCATCGACCCCGGTGAGGTCATCCTGGCCGAGGCCCCCTCCTACGTCGGTGCGCTGTCGACGTTCAGCTCCTACCAGGCGAGCGTCGTCCACGTCGGGATGGATGACGGCGGCCTCATCCCCGAAGCGCTCAGCGCCGCCATCGAGAGCGTGCAGGCGTCGGGCCGGCGGATCAAGTTCCTGTACACGATCCCGAACTACCACAACCCCGCCGGCGTCACGATGGCCGCGGAGCGGCGGCCCGAGGTCGCCCGCATCTGCCGGGAGGCCGGCATTCTCGTCCTCGAGGACAACCCGTACGGCCTGCTCGGATTCGACGACAAGGTGCACCGGGCGTTGCGCGCCGACGACCCGGACAACGTCATCTACCTCGGCTCGTTCTCCAAGACGTTCGCCCCCGGACTCCGCGTCGGCTGGGTGCTCGCGCCGCACGCCGTGCGCGAGAAGCTCGTCCTGGCCAACGAAGCCGCGACGCTCAACCCGCCGGTGTTCAACCAGATGATGATCTCCCGGTACCTGGAGACCTACGACTGGCAGTCCCAGATCAAGGCGTATCAGCACACCTACGCCGAGCGACGGGACGCGATGCTCGGGGCGTTGGAGTCGATGATGCCCGCCGGCACGACCTGGACCCGGCCCACCGGCGGCTTCTACGTCTGGGTCACCCTCCCGGAAGGCTTCGACACCGCCGCGATGCTCCCCCGCGCGGTGACCAACCGCATCGCCTACGTTCCCGGAAACGCTTTCTACGCCGACGGTCTCGGATCGCGGCAGATGCGTTTGTCGTTCTGCTTCCCCACCCCGGAGCGGATCGTTGAGGGGGTGCGGCGGCTGTCCGACGTCATCGACGGTGAACTCGACGTCATGCGCACCTTCGGGACACCCGGACCGCGGGCGGTGGCCGGGCCGCGCTCGCCGTCGACCGACACGGTCTGAGAAGCGCCGCCGCGCAACAGTTGTCGGGCATGGTCAGTCGGATACGGAAGAGGATCATCGGTGAGTGAGCGGCATGTCGTGGTGCTGGCGGGCGGACTGACCCACGAGCGGGACGTCTCCCTGCGGTCGGGCTCGCGCATCGCCGAG
>JBQGEH010000721.1:0-2487 GCA_052039515.1 Nakamurella sp.
GATCCCACCGACCACGGAGCGGAGTGCACGTAGACCCCGCCCCACGTGACGCGCACGGCGTCAGCGACGGTGAGCTTGTAGCCCTCGGGATCCGACAGCGGGATGCCGATGGTCCGCGAGTCCATGACGACTGACTTCTGCTTTTCCAGCGCGGTGAAGCTGCCGATCGGGGTGGTGTGCTTCGGCTTGCCCATCGATGCGGGCATCTCCCGGGCGACGACGCCGTCGATGGTGACGGTGAACGTGTGGGCGTCGAGGTCGGCGACGCCGACGACCGAGGACCCGGTCTCGAAGCTGGTCGCGAAGCCGCCGACCGAGACGTCGATGGGTGCGTGCGCCGGGAAGAACTGCGTGGGCGTCCACTGCATCGTCCGGTCATCGAGCCAGGTGAACGTGCCCTGCGCGGGTGTGGCATCAGCCGGCCGCACCGCGAAGGAGTCCTGGACCGCAGCCCGGTCGGACACCGGTGCGGTGAAGGTGACCGTGACCGGGTGGCCCACGCCGACAGTCTGACCGGGCGACGGTGACATCTCGCTGATCGTCGACGGCAGCGTCGGCACCGCGGAGCCGATGGCGCCGACCGCTGACGGGCCGACGGTCAGGCCGGTCATGACTGTCACCGCTCCCAGCACAGCCGCGATGCGGCCGATCGAGGAACGACGTCGGGTGTGTTCACGTGAGGCGCTCGCCACGGTGCCATCCTAGGTAATCGGCGGGGTTCTCCCCTGTTGAACGACTATCGGGGTAATGCGGGCGAACGTTTCACACCGCCGCCCACGGCCAGCAGCGCATATCCCAGCGCCAGCACCCCGAGGGCCAGCGCCGCGACGTTGGCGGCGACCGCGCCGGCTCCCACGCTGTCGACGTCGAGGAAGAAGTAGGGCGCCCGACGGCCCAGGTCGTTGAGGACCACAAGCGCCAGCACCAGGTACGCCGCCGGGAACGCCAGCCAGGCGATCGGATGCCACCACGTCAGTTTCGGTCGGTCCGCCAGCACCCAGTCGCACAGCGCGAGCACCGGTACGACGCAGTGCAGCAGCAGGTTGGCGACCGTGTACCCCATGCTGCGCTCGACGAGGAACAGATTCCACACCAGGCCGGCCATGGCGAGGTAGAGGACCACCGCGCCGCGCACTGCGGCGCGCTCATCGACCCGGGGCCGGACCAGCGTCCACAGGTAGTAGGCGGCGGCCGCGACGTTGACCTGGTAGGTGAACGTCACCAGTCGCCACCAGAGGCCACGTTCGGAGGTCACACCGACGACGAGCAACGCCATGGCGACGGCGCAGATGATCCCCACGCGCAGGACGATCCGGAGGGTCACATCCTCAGGGTAGAGGCGGTGGCGGCGGAGGTGCCGGCTCGACGACCGGTGGCTGCTCGTCACGCACGCCGGCGAGCCGGTCGCGGATGCGCTGCAGCAGACCTGGCTGCTGTTCGGGCACCGGCGGGGGTGCCACGATCGGCGGGACCGCATCGACCACGGGCGGCGGGGCCGCGTCGACCGGCAGCGGGTCGGTGCTCTCGATCGGCGCCGGCTCGGGTGCCGGCGCTTCCTCCACCGGGGCGGGCTCGGGCGCCGGGTCCTCGGTGGCGGGGGCTTCCTCGACCGGCGGCGGGGCGACGGGAGGTGGCGGCGGGGCGACGGGTGCGACGGGGGCTGCCGGGCCCGCCTCGGCCGCCGGGCGCACCGTTGGCGCGGGCCGCTCCGGGACGAACTGCATCCCCAGCGCCGCGGAGACCGACACGACGAACGCGACCAGGCCGCCGGCCAGCATCAGCGCCGGTCCCGCCCGCCGCAACCGCTCCGTCGCGGGCCGCGGCTCCGCCGGGACCGGAGCCCGGGTCGGTGCGAGGTCGTCGTCGAGCCACCACTCGTCGACACTCGGGGTGCACGCCAGCGCCGCTCCCCTGGCCAGCGCCAGCTGGGCTTCCGCGGGTGAGAACACCGGCACTGCGAGCGCCTCCTCGAGCACCGGGGCGATCCCGTCGAGGTCCTCGGCCGAGCCGACGAGTACGAGCGCCTCGGGTTCCCAGTCCGCGCGGGCGAAGACTGCACTCAACCACCCGATCAGGTCTTCCTCGGTGATCACGGAGGTGTTGACGGCGGTCTGCACGGCGCCGTCGTCGGGGGTGACGACGAGGGCGATCAGCTGCCCCGGCTCGACCACACAGACCGCGGTGGTGTGATAGCCGACCACCTCGGCGATGCCGCGGGCCAGCGCATCGGTGGCCTCGGAGAGTTGCACGGGCACGATGTTGTGGCCGGATTCGGTGAGCTCCTTGAGCAGGAGCGACGCTTCGGTTCGGGCGTCGTCGCTCCACGTCACGCCGATCGACTGCACGCGCTGACCGCGCTGCGCGGCGAGCGCCTCCGTCTGGCGCACCGCTTCGGCGGCATCCTGCGACGTCGCCACTTCGACACCGGTGCCCGTCATCGCGTCGCCGTCCGCGTCCTGCCCCTCCACCAGGACCAGCCCGACGGCG
>JBQGEH010000722.1:0-3758 GCA_052039515.1 Nakamurella sp.
CTGCTGGAGGTCCACGTTCTCCTTGATCTTGTGCATCGGCACGTCGTCGTCCCGGGTGGGCACCGCGTCGACCAGCCGCTGGACCAGCCCGCGGGCGGCGGTGCGCTCCAGCACGGTCTCCCGGACCTGCTCGGCGACCGCGCCGACCTTGCCCCAGTTGTCCAGCGATCCGAACGCGTCCCGGTGTCCGGTCAGCAGCCCCTTGGCGACCAGCTGCAGGAGCACCGTGTTGTCGCCCTCGAACGTGGTGAACACGTCGATGTCGGCGCGCAGCCCCGGCAGCCGATTCTCGGCGAGATACCCGGCGCCGCCGCACGCCTCGCGGCAGGCCTGGATGGTGGCGGTGGCGTGCCAGGTCTGCACCGCCTTGAGCCCGGCGGCGCGGGACTCGAGTTCCCGCTGCTCGGCCGGGTCGACGTCGGTGCCGTCCACGTGGGTGGCGGTGTAGACGTCGTGCATCCGCCCGATGAGCTCCTCCTGCGCGAACGCCAGCGCGTACGAGGTGGCCAGCGCCGGCAGCAGCGCCCGCTGGTGGGCGAGGTAGTCGTTGAGCAGCACCTCGCGGTCGCGGCCGGGGGCGGTGAACTGGCGGCGGACGTCGCCGTACCGGACGGCCACGTCCAGCGCCACCCGGGCCGCCGACGAGGCCGATCCGCCCACGCTGACCCGGCCCCGGACCAGGGTGCCCAGCATGGTGAAGAAGCGGCGGGTCTCGTTCTCGATGGCGCTGGTGTAGGTCCCGTCCGGCGCGACCTGCCCGTAGCGGTCCAGCAGCATCTCCCGCGGCACAATGACGTGGTCGAAGGACAGCCGGCCGTTGTCCACCCCGAGCAGGCCGGCCTTGGGGCCGTCGTCGCCGATGGTGACGCCGGGCAGTGGCGCGCCCTGCTCGTCGCGGATCGGGACCAGCCAGGCGTGCACACCGCGGCCGCGGCCGCCGGTGATCAGCTGCGCGAACACGACCGCCATCCGGCCGTCCCGGGCGGCGTTGCCGATGTAGTCCTTGCGTGCGGCCGGGTGGGGGGTGTGCAGGTCGAAGGTGCCGGTGGCCGGGTCGTAGGAGGCGGTGGTGCGCAGCTGCTGGACGTCGGAACCGTGGCCGGTCTCGGTCATGGCGAAGCAGCCCGGCAGGCTGAAGTCGCCGATCGCCCGCAGGTAGCGGGCGTGGTGGCGCTCGGTGCCGCGCAGCTGCACGGCCCCGCCGAACAGGCCCCACTGCACCCCCGCCTTGACCATCAGCGACAGATCGGCCAGCGCCAGCATCTCGACCATCACCACCGAGCCGCCGGCGTCGTCGCGGCCGCCGTGGGCGGCCGGGAAGCCCAGACCGGTACGACCGGTCGCGGCCAAAGCCCGGACCTGGGCGGTGGTGCGGTCGCGCGCCTGCTCCACGGTCAGGCCGTAGGCCGGGGCGTAGCGCTCGTCGGCGAGCAGCTCGCGGACCTCCGCCCGCAGGCTCGCCCAGCGGCCGTCCAGGGCCTCGCGGAGTCGGTCCGGGTCGACGGGGGTGGGCAGGGTGGCGGTCACGACGACTCCTCGGGGGTGGGGATGACGGCGCCCAGGCCGGACCACGCGAGGCCGGTGAGCTGGGCGGTGAGGGTGGCGCGGGGGACGGGGCGCCCGGTGCGCAGCCACCAGTCGGCGGTGGCGCGGACGAGGCCGACCAGGGCGTGGCCCCAGGGTTCGGCGACGTCGGCGTCGCGGCCCGTGCGGCGCAGGGCGGTCGCGATCAGTCCGCCGGCCTGCTGGCCGACGACGTCGGACAGGGTGCCGATCGGGTCGGTCTCCGACGACGGACCGGACTGCCCGATCCGGCCCTGCGGGACGCCGTGCACGACGAAGCGGTACAGCTCCGGGTCGGCCTCGACGAAGGCCAGATAGGTGTCCACCGCGGCGGCCACCATCTCGCGCGGCTCGGTGGTGGCGGTGACCGCCCGGCGCAGCCGGGGCAGCAGGTCGGCCGCCACCCGGGCGCTGACCGCGAGGTACAGCTCGGCGCGGTCGGCGAAGTGCCGGTACACCACGGTCTTGCTGGTGCCCGCCTCGGCGGCGATCTCGTCCATCCCGACGTCGGCGCCGTGTCGCGCCACGGCGGCGAGCGTCGCGTCGACCAGCTCCTCCCGGCGGCGGCGACGGTGGGCGTCCCACCGGGAGTCCCGGCGGTCCCGGGCGTCCGGAACGGGGGCGACGACCTCGACGACATTCATGTGAAAAACGGTACCTGATACGTTGGGTACCGCCCAGGTCACCGCAGTCCGGAGGTACCAGATGACCCGCAGAGCCGCCGTCGTCGGCGGGAACCGCATCCCCTTCGCCCGGGCGCACGGCGCCTACCGCCGGGCCTCCAACCAGGACATGCTGACCGCCGCCCTGGACGGCCTGGTGGCCCGTTTCGGTCTGCAGGACGAGCGTCTCGGCGAGGTCGTCGCCGGTGCCGTGCTCAAGCACTCCCGCGACTTCAACCTGACCCGGGAGAGTGTGCTCGGCTCCCGGCTGGACCCCGCCACCCCCGCCTACGACGTCCAGCAGGCGTGCGGCACCGGCCTGGAGGCCACCGTCCTGGTCGCCAACAAGATCGCCCTCGGGCAGATCGAGGCCGGCATCGCCGGCGGCGTCGACACCACCTCGGACGCGCCGATCGCGCTCGACGACGACCTGCGCCGGGTGCTCATCGACCTGGGCAGCGCCCGCAGCTGGCAGGGGAAGGTGAAGGCGCTGAGCCGGTTCCGGCCGTCGCAGCTCGCGCCCGACCTGCCGCGGACCGCCGAACGGCGCACCGGCCTGTCGATGGGGGAGCACGCCGCGGTCACCGCCCGGGAGCTGGGCATCGGACGCGTGGCGCAGGACGAGCTCACCGTCGCCTCCCACCGCCACCTCGCCGCCGCCTGGGAGGCGGGCTTCTTCGACGACCTCGTCACCCCCTACCTCGGCCTGACCCGCGACCAGAACCTGCGCCCGGACACCAGTCCGGAGAAGCTCGCCCGGCTGAAGCCGGTCTTCGGCACCGGCGACGACGCCACCATGACGGCCGGCAACTCCACCCCGCTGACCGACGGGGCGGCGACCGTCCTGCTCGCCTCCGACGCGTGGGCCGAGGAGCACCGGCTGCCGGTCCTCGCGCACCTGGTCGACGCGCAGACCGCCGCGGTCGACCACGTTCACGGCCGCGAGGGTCTGTTGATGGCCCCGGTGCACGCGGTGCCGGTGCTGCTCGCCCGGCAGGGACTGTCGTTGCAGGACTTCGACTTCTACGAGATCCACGAGGCGTTCGCGTCCACCGTGCTGGCCACCCTGAACGCCTGGGCCGACCCGGTCTACTGCCGGGAACGGCTCGGCCTGGACGCCCCGCTGGGGGCGATCGACCGGTCCCGGCTCAACGTGCACGGCTCGTCGCTGGCCGCGGGCCACC
Source organism: Nakamurella sp. (assembly GCA_052039515.1). Lineage (GTDB taxonomy): Bacteria > Actinomycetota > Actinomycetes > Mycobacteriales > Nakamurellaceae > Nakamurella. The sequence continues at coordinate 3,410 of JBQGEH010000722.1, forward strand.
CGTTCGCCGCCACCGGCGCCCGCATCGTCGCCACCCTGGCCAAGACCCTGCATCCCGCCGGACCGGGCCGCCGCGGCCTGATCTCGATCTGCGCCGCCGGCGGGCAGGGCGTCGTCGCGATCCTGGAGAGCGGACCGATGGCCGACTGGTACCGCGACCTGGTGAACTCGCCGGCCGGCCGGCTCGTCGCCGGCCGGACCGGGCTGCCCCGGCCGGCCCGGCTGCGCCGCTACTCCCCGGGCGACCCGCTGCTGTCCGGACCGGTGCTGACGGTGGGCGCCGGACGGCTGGGCGGGGTGATCGGCGCGGCGCTGCCCGACGTCACCGCCGCCGGCCCGGACGACCGTCC
>JBQGEH010000723.1:0-8327 GCA_052039515.1 Nakamurella sp.
CCCGCGAGCACCAGCGGCGCCGCGACCGCGGCCGCCGCGGCCGGGCTCGGGGCGAACGCGCCGACGATCATCACCCGGGCCCAGTGGGGCGCGGACGAGAGCCTGCGGGAGCAGCAGGACTGCGACGTCGAGTACAACGCCACCATCAAGGTCGGCTTCGTGCACCACGTCGCCTCGACCAACAGCTACGACGAGGCCGGCACCGCCGCCGAGGTCCGGTCCATCTACGCGTACCAGGTCATCGCCAACGGCTGGTGCGACGTCGGCTACAACTTCCTCGTCGACAAGTTCGGCCGGGTCTTCGAGGGCCGCTGGGGCGGTGTCGACCGGGCGGTCAAGGGCGCCCACACCGGCGGCTTCAACACCGACAGCTTCGGCGTCTCCGCCATCGGCAACTACGAGACCGCCGCGCCCACCAGCGCGATGGTCGGCTCGATCGCCCGGCTGCTGGGCTGGAAGCTCGGGTTGCACAACCGCAACCCGCTCGGGACGGACTCGCTGGTCGGGGCGGGCGGCGGCACCTCGAAGTACCCCGCCGGTCAGCGCGTGACGTTCGACGTGGTCAGCGGCCACCGCGACGCCGGCAACACCCTGTGCCCGGGCCGCTACCTCTACCCCGAGCTGCCCGGCATCCGACGCATCGCCGACCAGGTCGCCCGGCAGACCGACACCACCCTGACCGGCGCGTCCCCGGCGTACCAGCAGGCCGCCTACGGCGGACCGCCGGCCCCGTTCACCGCGATGGTGCCCAGCGCCCAGCCCTGGGAGTTCACCGCGGTCGAGGAGTCCACCGGCACGCTCGTCCGGCGGGTGACCGGCTACACCGAGCGCGGCGCCTTCCCCGGTGCCTGGGACCTGCTCGACGACACGCTGCGGCCGGTCCGCGGCGGCGTCTACACCTGGTACCTGCGCACCGCCGCCGGCGGCGTGGCCAGCGGCCGGATCGAGGTCGTCCCACCGCCGGAGACCGCGCGGGACGCGGCCTTCACCGGCGGCATCTCCGGCGCCGGGTTCGTGCCGATCACCCCGGCGCGGGTCTACGACAGCCGCGCCGGGCGCACCCAGCCGCTGGGTCCGGGAGCCAGCCGGACGGTGCAGGTCACCGGCGGGGCGGTGCCCGCCGGCGCGCGCGGTGTCGCCCTCAACGTCACCGCGGTCGACGCCACCCAGCCCAGCCACCTGTCGGCCTGGCCGGCCGGGGCGCGGCGACCGGACACCTCGGTGCTCAACGTCGGCGCCGGCGACACCGTGCCGGGCCTCGTGGTCGTCCCGGTCGGCAGCGGCGGTGGAGTGACCCTGGGCAACAACGCCGGCTCCGTGCACCTGGTGGTCGACGTCGTCGGGTACTTCACCGCCGACGGCGGCGGTGGGGTCCGCAGCACCGCGCCCACCCGGCTGCAGGACGGGGCGGCGCTGCCGATGACGGACGGCCAGGTCCGCACCCTGGACGTGGCCGCGGCCCTCGGGGTCGACCGGCGGGCGATGACCGGTGCCGTGCTGAACGTGACCCTGTCGCAGGCCCGCGTCCCCGGCAACGTCTCGGTGCAGCCCGCCGGCGCGACCTCGACGTCGTCCACGGCCAACGTGGTGCTCGGCCGCGACGTCACCAACCGCACGATGGTGGCGGTGAACGACGGCCGGATCCAGGTCCGCAACGTCGGCGGTGACGTCCGCGTCTACGTCGACGTCGTCGGCTGGTTCGGTCCCGGCGGCGCCCGGTACACCTCAGTGCCCGCCGCCCGCATCCTCGACACCCGCTACGGACCGGGCCGACGGTCCCCGCTCGGCGCCGGCGAGGCGCTCACCCAGGTGACGGCCGGCGCCGGCGGCACCCCGGCCCGGGCCACCGCGGTACTGGGCACCGTCACCTCCGACGCCACCGCGCAACCCACCCACCTGCGCATCTGGGCCACCGGCGGGGTCCGACCCACCACCTCCGACCTCAATCCGTGGCCCGGGGTGGCCGCCGCCAACGCCGTCCTGCTGCCGGTCGGGACCGACCGGTCCGCGCAGATCTTCAACAACTCCGGGAGCACCCACGTGATCGTCGACGTCGTCGGATACTTCGCATGACCGGCCGATTGCGCCGGATCCTGGCGGCCGCCCTCACGGTCGCCACCGGGGCCGGTCTGCTCACCGCGCTGCCGGCCGCGGCCGCCGCGCCCGGCTCGGTCACGCTCGTCGGGCATGGCTACGGCCACGGGCGGGGGCTGGGTCAGTACGGCGCCCTGGGGTACGCGGTCGACCAGGGCTGGAGTGCCCGGACGATCCTCGACCACTACTACAACGGCACCGACCAGGGGGTGGTCGCCGATACGCCGATCTCCGTCCGGCTCACCGTGCTGGACGGCTCGCCCGGCACCTGGATCACCTCCGGGCAGGGCTTCACCGTGGGCGGCGTGCACATCGAGGCGGGTTCCGCCGCCCGCGTCGACCGCTCCGGCGGCGGGTGGTCGCTGTTCACCGCCTACGGCGGGTGCAACCCCGGCCAGCAGTACGGCCCGTACCCGCTGCCCGCCAACCCCACGATCACGCTGGACGGCGACGCCGGCGACACCCTGTCCCGGATGCTCACGACGTGCGCCAACGGCACCCAGTACCGCGGGTCGTTGGCGGTCATCGCCGACAACGTCGGCGGGGCGAGCCGCATCGTCAACACCCTGCCGGTCGAGCAGTACCTGCGCGGTGTGGTGCCGCGCGAGTCCGTCGCGAGCTGGGCCGACCTCGGCGGCGGCCGCGGCATGCAGGCGCTGGCCGCCCAGGCCGTCGCCGCCCGCAGCTACGCCCTGTCCGAGCGCAAGTACGCCTACGCGATGACCTGCGACACCACCGCCTGCCAGGTCTACGGCGGCGCCGGCCGCAACGGCGTGTCGGTCGAGGACCGGCGCACCGACTTCGCCGTCGCCGCGTCCGCGGGTGTCGTGCGGGTCCGCAACGGAGCCGTCGTGCACACCGAGTTCGGCTCGTCCACCGGCGGCCGCACCACCGGTCCGAGCTTCGGTCACGTGCAGGACTGGGGCGACCTGCGCTCGCCGTACAACACCTGGCGGGTCGACCTCTCCGGCGCCGCGATCAGCGCCGCCTACCCGCAGATCGGGCAGTTCACCGCGCTGCAGGTGACCCGGCGTGACGGCGAGGGCGGCCAGGGGGGCCGGGTGCTCAGCATGGACGTCGTCGGCACCGGAGGCCGCGCGACCGTCACCGGCGACCAGTTCCGCAGCGCCATGGGTCTGCGGTCGAACTGGTTCTTCCCCCTCCAGCAGGCCACCTCCGTGACCTACGTCAAGACCCGGTTCGCCGACACCGTCTACCTGCTCGCCTCGGTCAACGGCTGGTCCGAGCGGATGGCCCTGACCTGGGACGACTACGTCGCGGCCGGCTATCCGGCGGTCGGTTACATCGAATCGAACGTGGTCAAGTACTCGTGGGCGCCGGGGCTCGTCGCGGTGACGTTCTGGCCCGGGGACCCGCAGTGGCAGTGGGACTTCCTGGACTACCCGCGCTGGGCCCGGGCCGGCTATCCCGCCCCCGCCGACGCCGGCTGGATCCTCAACACCAGCTTCTGGCGCAACGGCACCGACTCCACCATCTACGCGCAGGCCCCGGACGGCACCGTCACCGCACTGAGCTACGCCCAGTGGGCCGCCGCCGGCTACCCGAAGCCCGAGGTCCGGTAGGGCTCAGCCGGCGGAACGGTCCAGCAGGGCCGAGGCGTACGGCCGCAGCGGGTGCTCGGTGGTGGCCCGCTCGTTCACGTACGCCAGCCGGCCGTCGACGATGCCGTACAGCCGGGTCGCCCCGGTGACCGAGGGCGCGCTCGTCGTGCGGACCACCGCGTCGGTACCCAGCGACCAGGACGCCAGCGTCTGCGCCTCGCCGTAGAAGACCTCGACGAAGCCGGCCGCGTCGGCCAGCACCAGCTCGACGGTGCCGTCGCTCTGCGGACGCCACCAGCCGACCTCGCGGTCGGCGGGCAGGGCGTTGCCGTCCTCGTCGTAGAGCCAGCTGACCGACTCGTGCCGCAGGAAGCCGCGGCCGTCGTGGGAGATCGTGAGCTGCTGGCCGAACACCCGCTCCGGGGTGTCGTCGACGGAGTGCAGACGGCCCTCACCGCGCCACACGCCGACCAGCGGCAGCAGCGAGAGGTTGGCGTCGTCCAGACCCGGTCCGAGCCGGACGTTGGCGGTGTCGGCGCCCACCGGCAGCGGGGTGGTGTCGCCGATGTTCAGCGCCGTCGTGCCCTGCGGGCTCTGGCTGCGCTCGATGGCGGCGGCGAGCGCCTCGTCACCGGACAGACGTGGGCCGTCGTCCGGTCGGTCGGCGGGGGACGGATCGCTCACTTGTCCTCGTGCAGCAGCCGGTAGACGACGTACACGGCGAACCAGGTGATCAGGATGGCCACGAACACCAGCAGCCCGGTGTAGAAGATTTCCACGACCTCACCTTAACGGGCCGGTCCGTGCCCCGGCCGCGCCGCAGGCGTGGCACCGGCCACGTCACCGCCGAGAACGACGACCCCCGAACGACGACGGGGTGCCGCCCGCGATCGCGGACGGCACCCCGTCGGGTGCTGCGGGTGCTCAGGCGCCGACGAGCACGTCCACCGAGTAGACCCCGTACTGCGTGGTCACGTCGGACTGGCCGTTGCCGCCGCGGGACAGCGCCCGGACGGTCCGGCTGCCGGGACCGGCGTAGAACCGGAAGGAGCCCTCCGGCGAGGCGACGACCTCGGCGGTGAACTCACCGGTCGCGTCCAGCAGCCGGACGTGGGCACCGGCCACCGCGTCGGCGCCGGACAGGACGCGGCCCTGGATGACGGCCTGGGTCACCGTGTCGGTGCCGGCCGGGAGGTCGAGCGACTGCTCGGGTGCTGCGCACATGGGAGTGTCCGTTCCTCGGGTCGGGGGTTACTTGACGGGCTCGCCGAGCTCGATCGGCACGCCGATGAGGGTGCCGTACTCGAGCCAGGATCCGTCGTAGTTCTTCACGTTCTTCTTGCCGAGCAGCTCGCTGAGCACGAACCAGGTGTGGCTGGAGCGCTCCCCGATGCGGCAGTAGGCGATGGACTCCTTGGAGTCGTCGAAGCCGGCCTCGGCGTACAGCTCGGTGAGCTCGGCGTCGGACTTGAAGGTGCCGTCCTCGTTCGCGGCCTTGGACCACGGGATGTTGATGGCCCCGGGGACGTGCCCGCGCCGCTGCGCGTTCTCCTGCGGCAGGTGCGCGGGGGCGCCGAGCTGGCCGGCGTACTCCCCGGGGGAGCGCACGTCGATGAGGTTCTTGGTGCCGATGGCGGCGACGGTGTCGTCGCGGAACGCGCGGATCGACAGGTCGGCGGCCGTGGCGGTGTAGGTGGGCGCCGGGCGGCTGACGGTGTCGGTGCTCAGCGGGCGGCCGTCGAGCTCCCACTTCTTGCGACCGCCGTCGATGAGAACGACCTTCTCGTGGCCGTACAGGGTGAAGAACCAGTAGGCGTAGGCGGCGAACCAGTTGTTGTTGCCGCCGTACAGCACGATCGTGTCGTCATTGGCGATGCCCTTCTCGCTGAAGAGCTTCTCCAGGCCCGCCTTGTCGATGAAGTCGTTCTTGACCGCGTCGCGCAGGTCGTCGCGCCAGCTGATCTTGACCGCGCCGGGCAGGTGGCCGCCGTCGTAGGCGCTGGTGTCCTCGTCGACCTCGACGAAGACCAGCCCGGGGGTGTTCAGGTTGTCGTTGGCCCAGTCGGTGGTGACCAGGTTGTCGGCACGGCTCATGGTGGTGACTGCTCCTCGGATGGATGGACGTCCGCGTCGGCGCGGACGGTCGGTGCGCGGTGGAGGGTGCTGCGGCAGGTGCTCGGGGGCCCGGCCGGGGTCCGGCGGGACGCGGTGCCGACCGGGGGCGGGGCGCACCGGGATCGGCCGGTGGCGGTGCCGTGGGGGTCGCGGGTCAGCGGGCGGAACGGCAACACATCGCGCTGGCGACCCGGTGCAGGTCGATCGCGCGGCGCTGAGTCAGCAGCGTTCCCATGGTGGCTCAAGGTACCAGCACCGACCTGCGCGAACGAACCTCCGAGCGCCTCGCGGGACGGCGTCAGCGTGGGGTCAGCGACAGCGACGACGTCGTCGCGTCGACCACGACGTCCCCGCCGTCGACCGACACACTCCCGGTGGTGACGGTGAACGGCAGCCCGGTCAGCGGCACCGTGAGGTCCACCAGGGTGTTGACCGCCGCCAGCACCTCCGCCGGCAGCGTGATCCCGTCACCGGTGAGGGCGTCGCTGCGCAGCGACAGCACAGAGTCGCTCACCGAGGCGGCGAGCCGGGCGGTGACCGGGAACTGCCGGCCGAGCACGTCGACGGTGGTGGCCAGCTCCAACGTCCCGTCGCGCTCGGTGATCCGCAGGCCCGGCAGGCCCACCGCGGTGGCGATCGAGGCGGTGGGGATGGTGAGTCGGATCCGTCCGGAGTCCGCGGTCAGCCGCTGCAGGTCCCCGCTGATCGCGTCGGACAGCGGCAGCCGGACCCCGCCCAGGGCGACGCCGACGCCCACCCCGCTGAGCGGCCCGACGGTCGTCGCGGGCAGGGTCGCCGAGACGCCGCGGTACCGGCCCTGCACGGCCTCGACCAGGAACGGGAAGCCCTGGATGGACACCTCGGGCCGGGCCGGCAGCTCCAACCGGGTCTGCAGCGCGTCGGCGAGCTGGCGGGTGGCGAGGTAGCGCGCGCCGAAGTCGGCGCCGACCAGCAGGACGGCGGCGACGACCAGGAAGGCGAGCAGTCTGCGCATCGCCCCAGTGTGCGGGTCGGAGCTGGTCGTCAGCTGAAGGTGCGCACGTCCGGTGCGGCGGTGCGGGCGGCCCAGTCGGCGATCCGGTCGACGGTCCCGGGGGTGATGCCGGTCTCGGCGTGCCGCATGCCGTCGACGAGCCAGAGGTCGGAGCCGGGCGCGGCGCGATGCAGCCGGACGCTCTGCTCGGGCCCGAAGTAGTGGTCGGCGGTGCCGTGCACCAGCAGCAGCGGGGTCGGCGCGATGCGGCCCACCTCGGCCAGCGGTGTGCTCGGCACGCTGTCCCAGGGCTCGCCCAGCCGGATCCCCAGCCGCGGCGCGAGCAACGGCCCCACCGGGTGCTCGAGCAGCCACTGCACCCGCAGCATCGACCGCGTCTCCCGGAGGAACCACCGGGCGGGCGGCGACACCGCGACGACCGCGTCGGCCGCGGCGGACAGCGCCGGGTCGGTCCGGGCCCGGCCGGCGTGCCGCAGGGCGACCGCCGCGCCCAGCGAGAAGCCGATGAGGGTGAGGTGCCGGTGGCCGAGCCGCCGGGCCAGCGCGAGGGCCGCGTCCACGTCGAGGATCTCGTCGCGGCCGACGCTGGACCGGCCCGCCGACCGGCCGTGCCCGCGGAAGTCCAGGGCGACCACCGGGGCGTGGGTGGCCAGCCGGTCCAGCACCGCCCGGGTCGACGGGCGGGCTGTGGCGTTGGTCATGCCGTGGGCGACCACGAAGGCGGCACCGTCGGGGTCCCGTCCTCCGGTCAGGTGCACGCCCCGCAGGACCACGCCGTCGGCGGTGCGGGTGTCGACCCCGTTCGGCGTAGCGTCGTCGCCCACCCGGTGCCTGCGCATACGGCCATCCTGTCACCGGCCACCGCCCGGCGGTGACCCACCGTCGTCAGGTGTGTGACCCGATCGATCCGATCGGGGGCGTCCAGCCGTTATGATTTCCGCAGCTGGACGCCTGTGTTTCGGTCCGTCGACGCCCGTGTGTGTCCTGGAGGACACCGGGGCGGCGTGAAGGGAGTGGATGCGTGGAGCTGTTGCTGCTCACCGCCGACCCCGATCCGAACAGCGTGCTGCCCGCCCTGGACCTGCTGCCGGTGACGATGCGCGCCGCTGCTCCCGAGGCCGCCTCGCTGGTCACCTCCGGCCCGTACGACCTCGTCGTGCTGGACGCCCGGCAGGATCTCGCCGCCGCCCGCAACCTGTGCCGGCTGCTCGGCTCCGGCGGCCTGGACGTCTGCATCCTGGCCGTCGTCACCGATGGCGGCATCGTGGCGATCGGGCCCGAGTGGGGCGTCTCCGACGTGGTGCTGGCCGGCGCCGGCCCGGCCGAGGTGCACTGCCGGCTGCGGCTGCTCGCCGGCCGCAGCAACCCGGCCGCGAACTCCGGGATGATCAGCCTGGGTGACCTCACCATCGAGGAGGACACCTACACCGCGCGGTTGCGCGGCCGGACGCTGGAGCTCACCTACAAGGAGTTCGAGCTGCTGAAGTTCCTCGCGCAGCACCCGTCCCGGGTGTTCACCCGGGAGCAGCTGGTCACCGAGGTGTGGGGCTACGACTTCTTCG
>JBQGEH010000724.1:0-3614 GCA_052039515.1 Nakamurella sp.
CGACGAAGGCGACCTGCCCCGCGAGCTCCCGGTAGCGGCGCAGGGTGCGCGCGGTGACGTGCCGGACGTCCTGGAAGGTGGCGATGACGACGCAGGTGTTGCCCAGGTGCGCGGCCTGCCGTTCCAGGTGCTTGCTCACCTCGACGAGCAACGGTTCCCGGGACCGTCGCAGCTCCAGCGTCGCGGGCAGGCACGCGAACGGGGACGACGCGACCGGGAAGAAGGGCGCGGGTGGCAGCCGGAGCCCGAGCTGCGTCCCGGGCCGGTCACCGGCCGGCACCGGGGCGGCGGTCGGGCGGCCGAGCTTCCAGCCCTGTCCGAGCCGGGCGCCGAACGCGCGCGCGGCGTGCAGGTGGGTCGCGTTCTCGATGCCCTCGGCCAGTACCAGGCAACCGGTGCGTTCGGCGTGGGCGTTGACCGCGTGCATGATCTCCGCGACGTCCGGCCCCGGGCGGCGCTGCACCAGCGCCAGATCCAGCTTGATGATGTCCGGCCGCAGCAGGGCCATGAAGGCCAGCGACATGTTGTCGGCGCCGACGTCGTCCAGCGCGATGCGCCAGCCCGCCGCCCGCAGCCGCCGGACGGTGGCGAGCAGTTCCGCCGGCCGGGCGGCCAACGCCCGCTCGGTGATCTCCAGGACGAGTTCGAGCTCCTGCGGGGCGGCTGCGGCCTGCCGGAGCAGGTCGTCCATCGACGACAGGCCCAGCACCTCCGGCTCGACGTTGAGGAACAGCGTCAGCGGCGCGTGGATGCCGGCCCGGATGGCGGCCGCCACCGCCGCCGACCGGCACAGCTCGTCGAGCTCGGCCAGCAGACCCGCCGACCGGGCGGCGGCGAACAGCTGGTCGGGCCGCTCCAGGGGACCGGCCGGTCCGCGCGTCAACGCCTCGTACCCGACCACCCGCCCGTCGCCGAGATCCACGATCGGCTGGAAGACCGTGCGCACCGCACGGTGCGCCAGCACGTCCGCGATCCGGTTCCGGTTCTCCGGCGAGAGGCGGGGTCCGCCCGGCAGTCGCTCGTGCGGTCCGGGGACCGTTTCCGGCGCCGGGGGGCCCGGGGCGGTGGATGGACCACCGGTCGGATGCAGCACGGCTCGCTCCACGCACCCACCCCTCGTGCCCGGCGGGGCTGGTCACGCTCCGCTGTTAATCCGACACTCTACGGGGTGGGGGAGGCGCGCCGGAAGGGCGTGGGGTCGGCTGCGTCACACCGTGGGGACGTCGCCGCGGAGCCGCACCGACAGGCAGGTCACGCAGCCCTCGAGCTTCTCGAACTCGCTGATGTCCACCACGACCGTCCGGTAGCCCAGACCGCGGAACACCTCCGCGGTGCGGGGAGCCGACGCGGCCATCAGCAGCGTGTCGTCGCCGAGCAGCACCACGTGGGCGCCGCCCTCCTCCGGGACCGCGAGGAACTTCTCGAACGCGGCCGGATCGTCGACCAGCGGCGGGTAGCCGATGACGGTGCCGTCCGGCAGGGCGGTCACCGCACTCTTCAGGTGCAGGACCTTCGTCGTCGGCACCGGGACGACCTCCCAGCCCTCCGGGGTGAGCAGCGCACGCAGCTGGTCCACGGCCGCGGCGTTGGTCCGCAGCGTCTGCCCGACGTACACGGTGCGGCCGACCTTGAGCACGTCGCCGCCGTCCAGGGTCGCCGGTTCGGTGAGTTCGGCGACCCGCAGGCCGGCCGCCGCGACGGCGTCCCGGGCGGTGGCGGTCTCCCCGCGGCGCTCGGGGGCACCGGGCCGGCTGACCACCGCGAGATCGCCGTAGACGACGACGGCGTCCTCGATGAACACCCCGTCCGGGCAGTCGTCCACCGGGGCCACCTCGACCGGCTCGAAGCCGTGGTCGCGGAGTGCGTCCACGTAGGCGCGCCACTGCCGCTCGGCGAGAGCCTGGTCGATCTCGGACTTCTCGATGTGGGTGACCAGGCCGTCGGAAAGGCGGGAACTCGGCGGCCGGACGAGGGAGCGGGTGGCGGACATGCGGGTCAACCTAGCGGTCGGGCCCGGGAACGACACCGGCCCGGCGCCCGCGGGTGCGGAGGCCGGGCCGGGAACACGGGGATCGTCAGGCGGGGACGATGAGCCCGCCGGTGGTGCTGCGGGCGCGCTCGAACCGCTCGGTGGCGTCGGCCCAGTTGACCACGTTCCACCATGCCGTCACGTAATCGGCCTTGACGTTCTGGTACTGCAGGTAGAAGGCGTGCTCCCACATGTCCAGCAGCACGATCGGCACCTGTGCGAACGGGATGTTGCCCTGCTGGTCGAACAGCTGCAGCACGTTGAGCCGCTGGCCCAGGGTGTCCCAGGCGAGCACCGACCAACCGGAGCCCTGGATCGCGTTGGCGTTCGCGGTGAAGTGGGCCTTGAAGCCGTCGAAGGAGCCGAAGAACTCGTCGATCGCCGCACCGAGTTCGCCGTCCGGCTTGTCCCCACCGCCCGGGGCGAGGTTGGGCCAGAAGATGCTGTGGTTGAGGTGCCCGCCGAGGTGGAAGGCGAGGCTCTTCTCCAGGCCGTTGACCGACGCGAACGCACCCTTCTCGCGCGCCTCGGCCAGCTGGTCGAGGGTGTCGTTGGCGCCCTTGACGTAGGTGGCGTGGTGCTTGTCGTGGTGCAGTTCCATGATCTTGCCGCTGATGAACGGCTCGAGCGCCGCGTAGTCGTAGGGCAGCTCGGGAAGCGTGTACGGGGCCATAGGTGAGTCCTCCTCGTGGGTGGCGGTGCCGTGTTTCCACTCGATTTCGACCCTATACCCGTGGTCTCGAACGGGTTACGGGGCCTGTCGGGTGAGCGGTCGGTACCCCGGTCCCGCACCGGTGGGAAACGCCGGGAACATTCCCCGATCCGGCCGCATCGAAGTGTGCAGTGCGGGCCGAGCGGCGGCTCCGCGAAGGAACTGTCGAGGACATTCACCATGAGCACTCCGTGGAACACCATGGGCACCACCGGCACCGTCGACGCGACCGGCCCGCAGGCGGCACAGGCGGGACCGGCGGGACAGCCCCAGCAGGCCTGGCAGCAGGCCCCGGCCCCCGGCCCGTTCGGGGCGCCCGCCGGCCCGGCTCCGTACGGAGCGCCCCAGGGCGGCTTCGGTGCGCAGCCGTACGGACCGCAGCAGGGCTTGACCGGCCCGGGGCCGGACGGCTTCGGCGGGCCGGCGTACGGGCCGCAGCCCGGCTTCGGCGGTCAGCCGCCGCAGGGCCCGGGGACGCCCGGCGGAGGTTTCCCCGGCGGCCCGGCGCCGAAGAAGAACACCACGATGATCATCAGCCTGGTGGTCGCCGCGGTGCTGCTCATCGGTGGCGGCGTCACCGCCTTCCTGATGCTGAACAAGAACGACGGCCCGGTCATCGCCCCGGCCGCGGCGGGCTCGGACGTCAACGTCCCCACCAAGCCCTCGGTCGGCGTCCCCGACTCCACCCAGGGCCAGGACGACCCGGCCGAGCCGACGGAGGACGAGCCGACCAAGACCCAGCCCACCGAGAACGAGCCCACCAAGACCCAGCCCACCAAGACCGAGCCGACCGACGAGCCGGCCGAGCCCACGAAGACCGAGCCGGCCGACGAGCCGACCGGTGACGTGGGCGGCGGCGACATGGCCACCGCC
>JBQGEH010000725.1:0-2719 GCA_052039515.1 Nakamurella sp.
CGGGGCGGTCAGACCGCGGCGTCGGCGGTCGCCCCGGAGCCGGCCCGGGCCCGCGCCTCCTCGACGATGCCGGTGGCCACGCCGACCAGCTTCTCGACCTCGGCCTCGACCACGGCGTAGCCGCGCAGCCCGGCTTCGGTCACGGCCACGGCGGCGTCGCGCACGGTGTCGCCGACCGGGGTCTCCTTGAGCGCGTCGACGGCGAGCAGGCCGCCCGCACCGATCACGGCGATCCCGACGAGTGCTTCCAGCATGGTGTCTCCCTCCTCTGCGGAACGGACGTCCGTCCCGGCCCACCACCTGGTGGGACGCTTCCAGCCAAGCAGCGGGACGCCGCGTTGTCGCTGGTGAGCGGCCCGGACCAGGGAAGAACCAGGGGCCCGTCCGGGTTGTACCCGGGGACGACCCCGGGGTGGCCGGCGCCGGTATCCTCGCCGGGGGTGTCCGTTCGGACGCCCGGCACCGGGTCCGGGCAGGTCCGGTCCGCACGGCGGCACCGGAGGGGAGGGCGGCATGACCGCGGTTCAGCGACGCAACACCAGTCAGCGGGCGGCCATCTCCGAGCTGCTGGGCGGCACTGACGAGTTCGTCTCCGCCCAGGACCTGCACGCCAGCCTCCGCTCCAACGGCTCCACGGTCGGTCTGGCCACCGTGTACCGGGCGCTGCAGGACATGGCCACCGCCGGCGCCGTCGACGCGGTCCGCAACGAGAACGGCGAGGTGCTCTACCGCCGGTGCGCGGTGCCGTCGCACCACCACCACCTGGTGTGTCGGGTGTGCGGCCGCACCGAGGAGATCGACGCGCCCGCCGTCGAGGCGTGGGCCCGCTCGGTGGCGGAGAAGTTCGGCTACACCGACGTCGACCACGACGTCGAGCTGTTCGGGTTGTGCGCGACCTGCAGCGCGAACTCCGCCCGCGGCTGACCCCGGAACGACGAACGGCGCGCACCCCGCAGGGGAATGCGCGCCGTTCCGGTGTCGGGACTCAGCCCATGTGCACCGCGGTGCCGGTCGGCACCTCCGACTTGCCGGCCTTGATCACGACCAGCGCGATCACGATGGCCGCGGCGAACAGCCCGGCCGCCCATCGGAACGCGATGCCGTACCCGTGGACCGACGCCGCGCCGATCAGGGCGGGCAGCGCGTTCGGATCGGTCAGGCTGGCGGCCCGGTCGTCGATGTAGCTCGCGACCGCGGTGAACGCCACCGTCGACAGCAGGGCGGTGCCCAGCGAGCCGCCGATCTGCTGCGTGGTGTTGACGACCGCGCTGGCCACGCCGGCGTCGTCGTTGTTGATACCGACGAGGGCCAGGTTGGTCGTCGACATGAAGATGAAGCCCATGCCGAACGCCATGATCAGCTCGGCGGGCAGCACGGTGCCGACGAAGGTCGACTCCAGCGTGATGCGGGAGAACAGCAGCAGCCCGATCAGACCCAGCGTGGCGCCGACCGCGATGACGATGCGCGGGCCGATCTTGAGCACCAGCTGGGAGCCCACACCGGCGCCCAGGACGATGCCGAAGCTGAACGGCAGGAACGCGAGACCGGTCTGCATCGGCGAGTACTGCTCGTAGATCTGCAGGTACAGCGTCAGGAACAGGAACACCGCGAACATCCCGGCGCCGACCAGCATGCCGACCAGGTAGGCACCCGCCCGGTTGCGGTTGGCGACGATGCGCACCGGCAGCAGCGGGTTGCTGCTGCGCGCCTCGACCACCACGAACGCGGCCAGCAGCACGACGGCGGCGACCAGCCAGGCGATCGTCTCGAACGCGGCCCAGCCCAGCTGCTCCGGCTGACCGGTGATCGGGTTCAGCACGTCGGTCTCCTTGGTCGGCCGGGTGAAGCCCCAGACGAGCGCGGCGAGACCGGCGGTGGCGAGCAGCGCGCCGGGCAGGTCGTAGTGACCGCGGTTGGAGGTCTTGGACTCACGCAGCACCCGGCTCGCGGCCAGCGCCGCCGGGACCGCGATCGGGATGTTGACGAAGAAGCACCAGCGCCACGAGAGGTACTGGGTGAGGAAACCGCCCAGCAGCAGGCCGATGGCCGCACCACCGCCGGCGATGGCACCGAAGACGGCGAACGCGCGGGCACGCTCCTTCTCCAGCTGGAAGGTCACGGTGATCAGGGAGAGCGCGGCGGGTGCCAGCATCGCGCCGAAGACGCCCTGCAGGGCACGGCCCAGGAACAGCAGCCAGGGTGCGTGGGCCGCACCGCCGAGTGCCGAGGCGAGCGCGAAGCCGGACAGCGCGATGATCAGCACCTTCTTGCGCCCGACGTAGTCGGCGATGCGACCCCCGAGCAGCAGGAGGGCGCCGAAGGGCAGCGCGTAGGCGGTGATCATCCACTGGATGTCCGACGGCTGGAGGCCGATGGCCTCGGCCGCCTTCGGCATCGCCACGTTGGTGATGGTGGCGTCGAGGATGACCATCAGCTGGGAGACGCCGATGACGACGAGGGCGAGCCAGCGTTTGGGGTCGAGGGTGGACGGGTCGGGTTCGGTCGTCGGGGGGACGACGTCGCGTTGGGTCACGGGTGCTCCAGGGAGGTCGCAGCGAGGGGGTGCCGACACCGGGAGAGCCGGTGCCACGCGGCTGCAGACACTGGAGCCGGGCGTGTGGTGAAAGTACCCCGCACCACCGACAGTGCCCTCCGGAATTTCTCTCCCGGCGTATGCGACCTCACTCACCACCCCGGGTGAATCGGCTCGGTCCACACG
>JBQGEH010000726.1:0-2740 GCA_052039515.1 Nakamurella sp.
CACCCCGGGTGCCGCCGCCGGCGGGGCGCTGCCGCCACCGCCGTGGGCCGCGGCGGGCGCCGCCGGCCTCGCCCCGCTCCCCCCGGGGCCGGCGACCACCCGGCAGCCGTCGACCGGGGGTGCGGTCCGGGTGGCACCGCACCCGGCGACCCGCTGGCTGCTGGTGGCGGTGGTGGTCGTCACCGCCGCGCTCATCGGCTACTTCGGGGTGCGGGCCATCGCCGACGCCGTCGCGACCGGGACGGCGCCGGCCGGACCGGTCGCCGTGTCGACGGCCCCGCCCACGGCCGGGGGCGCCGTCACCGGCTGAGTGTGACCGCCAGTCCCACCACGGCGACCGCGAGCGCCGATCCGGCCATCAGGGCCGGCAACGTCCCGTCGGGCAGCGCGACATGCCGGTGCAGCCGCCCGTGCTGCAGTCGGTAGCGCCGGTGCGACAAGGCGAGCAGCGCCAACGAGACGAGCACCCCGGCACCGCCGACGACCAGCCCGAACCAGTCCCACACCGCCGGCAGCAGCCGTACCCCGGCCAGTGACGCGACGATGAGTGTGAGGCTGGTCCGCCGCCACGCCAGCGCCGTCCGCTCGGTCTGCAGACCGGGGTCGAAGGGACCGTCGACCGGCCGGCGGGGTGCGCTCACCGCAGCACGATGGCCAGCAGCACCAGCACCCCGACGACGACCAGCGCCACCGCGGCGGGCAGCGCCAGGGTCGGGGCGGGCAGCGGCCGGGACCGCCGCAACGCGCGCTCGGTGCGGATCCAGCCCCGCCAGGCCTGTGCCGCGGTGGTCATGCCGGCCAGGATGAGCAGCACCGCCGCGGCCAGCCGCAACTGCGGCTGCAGACCCAGGCCCAGCGCCTCCAACGCCACCCCACCGGCGGTCATCGCCAGCGACGTCCGCAGCCAGGCCAGGAACGTCCGCTCGTTGGCCAGGGTGAAGCGCGGATCCGGCTCGGCGCCGTCGGCGTACAGCGACGCCGGGAACCGCCGCGGCGGCCCGTCGCCCCGCCCGTCCATCGCCGCCCCTCTCCGCCGGAGGTGCCGTGACCCGTCGGTCCGGCCCGGGCGATCGTATGCGCCGGGGGCGGGTCGGCGGCGCACCGGCGCCGGCCCCACGGCCCCCCGGACGGCGACCGGCGGCCCGGTTAGGCTCCGTCCATGACCTCCGACCCGTACCGGTCCGCCCAGCTCGCCGCCGACGCCCTCGCCACCGCCACCGGCGTCGAGAAGCACGACATCGCCGTCGTTCTCGGCTCCGGGTGGAAGACCGCCGCCGACCACTTCGACGACGTCACCGCCGAGGTGCCCATCGCCGACCTGCCCGGGTTCTCCGCCCCCGTCGTCGAGGGTCACGGCGGCACGCTGCGCTCGATCCGGGTCGGTGACCGCCAGGTGCTGATGGTCCTCGGGCGCACCCATCTCTACGAGGGCCGGGGCGTGCAGGCCGTGGTGCACGGCATCCGTACGGCGACCGCGGCGGGCGCGAAGATCGTCATCCTGACCAACGCGGCCGGTGGTCTGCGGCCGGAGATGCGCCCCGGCCAGGCGGTCCTCATCAGCGACCACCTGAACCTGACCGCGCTGTCCCCGATCGTCGGACCCACGTTCGTCGACCTGACCGACCTGTACTCGGCGCGGCTGCGGGCGGTGGCCCGCGAAGTCGACCCGACCCTCACCGAAGGGGTGTACGCGCAGCTCCCCGGACCGCACTTCGAGACGCCGGCCGAGATCCGGATGCTGCAGGGCCTGGGCGCCGACCTGGTCGGCATGTCCACCGTGCTGGAGGCGATCGCAGCCCGCGAGGCCGGCGCCGAGGGCATGGCGCTGTCGCTGGTCACGAACCTGGGCGCCGGGATGACCGGCGAGGCGCTGAACCACCTCGAGGTGCTGGAGGCCGGCGCCGCCGCCGCCGAGACGATGGGCGCCCTGCTCGCCGACGTGATCCGCCGGGCGTGACCGCCCCCGATCGTCTTCCGGCCGCGCTGCGCACGGCCGCGATGCGCTGGATCGCCGACGACCCGCACCCCGGCGACCGCGCCGAGTTCCAGCAGCTGCTCAGCCGGGCCCTGGGCACCGACCCGGTGGCCGTCGCCGACGTCGCGGACCGGTTGCAACCGTTGACCTTCGGTACCGCCGGGCTCCGCGGTCCGCTGCGCGCCGGGCCGGGCGGGATGAACCTGGCCACCGTGCGCCGCACCGCGGCCGGTCTCGCCGCCCACCTCGGGCGGGACGGGGTCCGCGGCACGGTCGTGGTCGGCTACGACGGCCGGCACCGCAGTGCCGAGTTCGCCGCCGACGCCGCCGGGGTACTGGCCGCCGCCGGCTTCACCGCCCTGCTCGCGCCGTCCGCGCTGCCCACCCCGGTCACCGCCTACGCGGTGCGGGCGCTGAACGCGGTCGCCGGGGTGCAGATCACCGCGTCCCACAACCCGCCGCAGGACAACGGCATCAAGGTGTACCTGGCGGGTGGTGCGCAGCTCGTCGGACCGGAGGACGCGGCGATCGAGGCGGCCATCGCCGCGGCCCGGCCCGCCGTCTCGATCGACGCGGACGGAGGCGTGTCGCCGTGGCCCGACGGGCTGCTCGACCACTACGTCGCCGCGGTCGCCACCGCCGGCGGCCCGACGCCCGCCACCCCGCTGCGGATCGTCGCCACCGCGCTGCACGGTGTCGGCGGTGAGACCCTCGTCCGCGCCCTGCGGGCGGCCGGGTTCGACGACGTCCGCGTGGTCGGCGCGC
>JBQGEH010000727.1:0-1721 GCA_052039515.1 Nakamurella sp.
CGTGCAACACCGGGAGCTGATCCGCCGCTCCGTCGGCGTTGCGGGCCAGCGTCATCGTGACGGTCACCGAGCGGGTGCCGTCCGGGGTGGCCGCGGCGAACTGGGTGTAGCCCGGGGTGTTGCCGGTGTGGCCGTAGACCGTGCCGCAGGTCGTCTCGTAGCGGAACAGGCCGGGCGCCGCGGAGTTGATCCCGGGTCCGGGCGGTCCCGACTCGCCGCCCGGGATGAACAGATCGCGCTGCTGGGCGACGGTGCCGGCGCCGAACAGGGCACCGCCGACGTACCCGCGGATGAACGTTTTCAGGTCCGCGGGCGTGGAGACGACGCCACCCGACGCCCAGGCCCAGCCGGCGGCGACCAGTTCGGTGACGTCCGTCGGGGCGTCCGGCGGGTCGAGCTCGTACCCGCGCAGCGTGGGCTGCGGCATCTCGGTCCCCACCGGCAGGGAGGTGTCGGCCAGGCCCAGCGGATCCAGGACCTGTTCCTGCAACGCCGCGGCGTAGCTCTTCCCGGTCGCCGCCTGGATCATCAGGGCGACCGCGATGTTGTCGGAGTTGTCGTAGCGGTACTGCGATCCCGGGGGGAACTGCATCTCGGCGTCGGCGACGAAGGTCAACAGCTGCTCGGGCGGCAGGGGTGTGGTCAGTGACGCGCCCACGGCGGCGGCGAAGTCCGCGTCGCGGGTGAAGTCCGGCAGCCCGCTGGTGTGACTGAGCAACTGGCGCAGGGTGACTCCGGACCACTTCTCGGGGAGGTCGGGCAGCCGTGCGCCGATGGTGTCGTCCAGCGACATCACGCCCTCGTCGACCAACGCGAGCGCGGTCGCCCCGCTGAACGCCTTGGCCACGGAGGCGATCCGCATGTGGTCGTCGGGTTGCGGGGCGGCACCGGTGGTGAGGTCGGCGACGCCGGCGGTGTGCACGGTGCGCTCGTCGCCGATCTGGACCACGGCGATCGCGCCGGGGGGCCCGCCCGGCATCGCCACCAACTCCGCGAGCGCCAGGTCCAGAGCGTCGCCGGGCGCCGTGGACGGGGTGGCGGTGGAGGGGGCGGCGGCCGTTCCCGCGCTGTCCGACGCCCCGGACGTCACCGCGGGCCCACCGCCGTCGGTGCAGCCCGTCAGCAGCAGCGCCGCGACCAGCGCCAGGGCCGGGAGGGCGGCCGGTGCACGTCCGATCATGGTGGTCTCCTCGAAGGCGGGCTCAGTAGGCCTGCTGGATGGCGGCGACGACAGCGCCCACGTCGTCGTTGGCGGCGAAGACTCCGTCGATGTCGGCGAACACGCTGTTGGTGGCGATGACGGTGAACACCAGCCGGCGACCGCTCGCCGCGTCGATGTAGCCGCCCAGCGCCTTGGTCGGCAGCCGCAGCCGCCCGTTGAAGACGTCCTCGGCCCCCAGGGTGCCGGTCTTGCCGACGACCTTCCCGCGGGCCGGTCCGTCGGCCTGCACCTGGGCGAGGGAGCCGTCCACGCCCAGGACCGGGAGGGTGTCCCGCCAGGCCGCGGCGTCGGGCCGGGCGGCCATCAGCCGCTGGAGCTGGACCTGAGTGTCGGCGGTGATCAGGTTGCCGGTGAGCCCCGAGCCGTCGATCAGGGCGGCGCCGGTGGTGTCCAGTCCCGCCGCGCGCCAGATCTCGGCGGCGCGGGCCAGCCCGTCCCGGCAGTCCGTGCTGCCGGCGGCCACCGCCAGGCGGCAGACGAAGGTCTCCGCGCCGCGGTT
>JBQGEH010000728.1:0-2891 GCA_052039515.1 Nakamurella sp.
GTGTCGATGTGGTTGATGCCGAGTTCGACGGCGGTGCGCAGCACCGCGATCGCGGCGTCACGGTCCTTCGGCGGTCCGAAGACGTGCGGTCCGGCGAGCTGCATCGCGCCGTACCCGACGCGGGTGACCTCGAGGTCGCCGATCCGGTAGGTGCCGCCGGGGAGGGTCTGGGAAACCATGGGACTGCCTTCCTGCTCGCGGCCGTGCGGGGCGAGCGCGGTCCATTGTGCGACGGGGGCGCGGCGGGCCGGCCGCGGGTCAACGGTCCGGCGTCCGGAAGTCCGTCCGCCTTCCGAGCCCTCCGGCGAGCCCGGTGAGCAGCTCGGCGAGCTCCCCCAGCTTGGTCGGCTCGACGTCGGCGAAGGCGTCCATCAGCACCGCGGTGCTCCGCCGGACGATCTCCTCACCGGCTCCGGTGAGCTCGACGACGAAGCGGCGGCGGTCGGTCGGATGCGGTCGGCGGACCGCGAGCGCGTGTGCTTCCAGCCGGTCGACGAGTGAGGTGACACTGCCGGTGTTGAGGCCGAGGACGTCGGCGAGCTCGGACTGACCCATCGGGCCGCGGCTGTGCAGATGGCTGATCGCCTGGGTCTGCCGCAGGTCCAGTCCGGTCTGGGTGGCGACGGCCTGCCGATAGTGCTCGGCCGCCAGGATCAGCGTGCGGAGGCTCTCACCGGCCCGGCGGAGGTCGGTGTCCGGGCCGTCGGCTTTACCCGAGCTTTGCTTTCGCTCGATCATCGAGTCACTTGACCATCGAGGAACATACGGTAACGTTAACAGGGTCGGCGGGCTTCAACAGCGCAGGTCCGTCGTCCGTTCGGCCCCTCCCGGACGTCCGGAGTCCGGGTGCGGGTCATCCCTCCTTCCGCACCGGAGTTCCCGGCCGGCGGGGATTCCGTCCGGTCGGGTCCGGTGCGATGCTGCCCGGGTGGCACGCGCTGATGAGTTCTCACCGGACCGGCCGTCATAGTGGGCATGGACACCACCACCGACGACCTGACCACCCTCGACGAGCGCAGCTTCGGTGCTCGCGTCGAGCCCCACCGACGTGAGCTGCACGTGCACTGCTACCGCCTGCTCGGCTCCTTCGACGACGCGGAAGACCTGGTGCAGGAGGCGTTCCTGCGGGCCTGGCGCCGCCGCGACACCTACGCCGGACGGGCGAGCGTGCGCGCCTGGCTCTACCGGATCGCCACCAACGCCTGTCTGGACGCGCTGGACAAACGACCCCGGCGACCGACCGCCGACGGCGAGATCGGCTGGCTGCAGCCGTATCCGGACGCCCTGCTGGACGAGATGCCCGACCACCGGGAGGGTCCCGAGGACGTCATCGTGAGCCGCGAGACCGTGGAGCTCGCCTTCATCGCCGCCATCCAGCACCTCGCGCCGCTCCCTCGGGCCGTCCTCGTCCTGCGGGACGTCCTGGGCTGCTCGGCCCGGGACACCGCGGCACTGCTGGAGACCACGGTCGCGTCGGTCAACTCGGCGCTGCAGCGCGCCCGCGGCGGGCTGCGGCACGCCCTCCCCGACGAGCGACGCGACTGGCGCGGCGAGCCGACCGCCGCCGAGCAGGAGCTGCTCGCGCGTTACGTCGACTGCACCGAACGGGTCGACCTGGGGGGTCTCGTCGCCCTGCTCCACGAGGACGCGCGGTTCTCCATGCCACCGGAGCCGGGGGTGTGGGCGGGCCGGGACGCGGTCGCGCGGTGCTGGGCCGAAGGCGGCTTCGGTAGCGAGACTTTCGGCAGTGTCCGGTGTCTCACCACCCGGGCCAACGGGCAGCCCGCCGTCGCGGTGTACGTCCGCCTGCCGGGAGCGGCCACCTACGACGCCCTCACCCTGGAGGGCCTGCGGTTCCGCGACGACGCCGTGTTGGAGGTCGTCAACTTCGACCGTTCGGTCCTGCGGCACTTCGGCCTGCCCGCCACCCTCGATCGTGGCGTGACCCGGTGACGATCACCGTGACGCCGGTGCTCGTCGCCGATCTCGGCGTCGAGGGCGAGCGGATGCCGGTGTACGCGCACCTGATCGACCATCCCGACGGACGGGTGCTGGTGGACACCGGAGTCCGCGAGAGACATCCGCTCGCCGAGGATCTCGACCCGCGACCGGTCGATCCCCAGGAGTGGGGCCTGGATCTCGGGCACATCGACCTCGTGGTCAACACCCACCTGCACTTCGACCACTGCGGCAACAACCACCTGTTCACCGGTGTCCCGATCCACGTGCAGCGGCAGGAACTCGACGACGCGCTCACCCTGGAGCACACGATCCGCAACTGGGTGGACGTCCCCGGCCTGCACTACGTCCCGCACGATGGGGAGGTCGAGCTGCTGCCGGGGGTGCGCCTCGTCCCCGCCTCGGGCCACACCCGCGGGTCGCAGATCGTCGTCGTCGACACCGGTGACCGCCCGACGGTCATCGCCGGGGACACCGCCGTCTGGTTCGGCGAGCTGGACGAGCCGCGGACGCCGGGCCAGCGGCTGGTGGTGGCCTTGCGTCCCGAGCGGGTGTGGCTCGCGCACACGCACGAGCCGTGGCGGCCACCCCGCTGACCACGCCGCTCGACCGCGTGGGTGGCGGAGGGGACCGACAGTCGGACGCCGCGTCGCTCAGGACGCCGGTCCCGCCACCCGCGGGATGACCGCAGCGAGCTCCAGGTTGATGTCGTCAGGGTCCCGCAGGGACAGGATGGCCAGCCCGAACGCCGGCAGGTCGGTGACCTCGCCGTGCGGGATCCCGGCGGCGGACAACCGGGCGGCGGCGGCGTGCAGCTCGTCGACGCTGTCGACCAGCAGGCTCAGGTGATCCAGGCCGACGCGGTCGGGGTCGAAGCGGTCACCCGGCGCGGCCACCGGCCGCAGCCCCAGCGTCTGCCCGTGGAAGGTGAA
>JBQGEH010000729.1:0-1796 GCA_052039515.1 Nakamurella sp.
CGACACCGCCGCGCCGGTGACCAGGATGATCACGCCGGTGGGGGAGTCGTAGGCGACCAGCGTCTGCTGCTGGGTGGCCAGCAGCAGCAGGATGAGCCAGGGGGCGCTGACCGCGACCCGGGCGGCGTTGACCGACCAGGACTGGCGGGCCATCAGCTCGCTGCGGGTGCGGGCGTCGTCGCGCAGGAACGCCGACAGCGTGGACAGCAGCCGACCGAGGTCGGTGCCGCCGACCTCGCGGGCGACCCGCAGCGATTCGCACACCCGGTCCCCGGTCGGGTCGGACAGCGCCGCCTTGAGCCGGTCGATCGAGTCGTTGAACCTGCCGGTGGCGCGGTAGTCGGCGCCGAAGCGGCGGAACGGTTCCCGGATGGCCTCCGGCCCGCGGGTGCCCACCGACGCCAGCGCCTCGGGCAGCGACAGGCCGGCGCGCACCCCGGACGTCAGGTTGTCCACGACCTCCGGCCACACTTCGCGGAGCTCCGCCTGGCGCCGGTGGCGCAACCGGGACACCATCAACCGCGGCAACATGGCCCCGAAAGCGGCGAACACCGCGGAGACGGCGAGCGAGTTGGTGACGACGAAGACGACGGCCAGCCCGAGGACGCCGCCGAGCCCCTGCAGCAGAACGAGCTGCGTCGGGTTCACCCCGGTGAGCCCGGCCTGGGCGAGCCGCTCGCGCATCCGGTGGCCCCGCCGGGGCGTCCCGGTGGCCACCCGGGGGCGGGCGAACGCACTCCAGATCAGCAGCAGGCCGAGCCCGGCCAACAGCCCGATGACCGCTCCCACCACACCCCCCGGGTTGTGCATCGACAGCGCCCCGCGTCGCCGTCTGTTCGATCGTCGCCGCTGAGTATCACTCATTCGGCCTCGCGCGAACGGGGAATGTCGAAGTTGTGGACAACTCAGATGCGACGAACGGGTGACGGCACGGGGACTGCTCCTCGCCGGCTCACGCAGCGTCACGCCGGTCCGCGCAGCCTCCGGGTGCCCGGTGTGCCCGCCGCGGCCAGTGGGTAGACCCGCGGTGCGCGGCTGGACGCCGATGGAGACAGCCCACGCCCGCCGCCGCCCCGGAGGACACCATGGAGATCACCCGCGACGAGATCGTCGCCCACCTCGAGCAGGCCGGACGCGCCGACGACGCCGCCCGCGCCGGCACCGAACTGCCCGAGTCCTTCGACGTGGAGAACCCGCCGCCGCTGGTCGGGGAGCTCGGCGTCGACGCCAAGCAGCTGCTCAGCGACGTCAACAGTGGCGCCGGCGACGTGCCGGCCGGCGTCGGTGAGGCCGGCGGCCTGCCCGGCCCCCGCTCCTGACGTCAGCGGGGGAGCAACGCCTGCAGCCGCCGCCACTGCGCGGCGGTGACGAACGACGGGTTGGCCGTCCGTGGCTGCCGCAGCACCTCGAGGTCACCGAGGCCCGCGGCCTCGAGGGCGTCCACGTCCAGCGTCGCGGACCACACCGAGAACTGCAGCGGCACCGTCCGTCCCGCACCCCGCGGGCCGGCCGGTCCGGTCAGCGCACCCAGCCCCCGCACACCGCGCGGCCACCGCGCCGGGTCCGACCCGGCGAGCCACAGCAGCACCGCATCACCGGCCGCCATCAGGTCGCCGCGGTAGTTGGACGCCACGCACCACCGGTCGACGGCGCCCCCGGTCGCCGGGTCGGTCAGCCGCGGATTGCACGTCAGCACCCAGGCGCCGAGCCGGTCCCGGTCGATCGCGGGCGGACTCATACCCGTCGCGGTACCCACCGGGACCGCTGCGCGCGCTGAGTAGCATCGGCCGCGCACA
>JBQGEH010000730.1:0-2862 GCA_052039515.1 Nakamurella sp.
GGCGTCACCCGCTGGACGATCTCGGCCGGGGTCAGTTCGTGGCCGCCGCGTGCGGTGATCTCCGCGACGCTCTCCTCACGCTGCTCCAATGTGCACACCGCGATCACCGATCCCGGGGGTAGATCGGCGTTCAGCAACGCGCGCAGTGCGGACAGCTCGTCCGGGAAGTCAGGGACCTCGACGACGCCGGCCTCGGTCGCGCCGGATCGCCAGAGCTCGGCCATCTCGCCCGGCTCGCGGCCGCGCAGGTATTTGGCCTTGTCGGCGATCACCACCCGGTCGGCGTGCCGGGCGGCGATCGATCCCATCGCGTGGATGGCCTCGTCCGGGCGGTCACCGGCGGTGCCGACGACGGTTGCGAGCTCCCCGCCCGGTCGCCGGAACGCGGACCCGACCTCCAGCAGCGACTCGAGCGACGCCTCGTTGTGGGCGAGATCCAGGATCACCACCGCACTTTCGTCCACCGAGGTGCCGGCCAGGTAGCAGTTGAGCCGACCGGCGTTGTGTGCGGCGTCGCCGGCGAAGGTGGACAGTCCGGCCCGCACGGTCGGGAGGTCGACACCGATGCCCATCACCGCGGCGGTGGCGGCGAGCACGTTGGACAGGTTCACCCGGGACGCCCCGCCGAGGGTCAGCGGCACCTGCGCCACCTCGAGCACCCGCACCGGGTCCAGCCCGCGCTCGAGCACCACGATCGCGCCGTCCACGACCGTGATGCCGCGGCCGCCGGCGTCGAGCACCTCGGCGAGCCGCGGGTTGGCCGGGTCGGTGGTGTAGAGCCACACCCGGGCGCGGGTCACCGCGCGCATGCCGAAGACCAGGTCGTCGTCGCCGTTGAGGACCGCCCAGCCGGTCGGCTTGGTGATCCGCGGGACCACCGACTTGACCTCGGCGAGCTGCGCCATGGTGTGCACCCCGAGGGTGCCCAGGTGGTCGGCACTGATGTTCGTCACCACGGACACGTCATTGGCGGCGACCCCGATGCCGCGCAGCAGGATGCCGCCGCGGGCGGTCTCGGTCACCGCCACCTGCACCCGGGGGTCCTCCAGCACCCGGGCCGCGCCGCCCGGCCCCGACCAGTCGCCGGTCTCCACCACCTCGCCGTCGATGACGATGCCGTCGGTGGACGACCAGCCGACCACCCGCCCCCCGGCGCGGACCAGGTGCGAGATCAGTCGGGTCGTCGTCGTCTTGCCGTTGGTGCCGGTCACCGCGACGACCGGGATCGCCGGACGCAGCGGGCGGGTCACCGGACCCGGCGCCACGTCACGCAGCCGGGCCCGCGCCGCCGCCACCGCCGCCCGCGGATCCGTACCGTCCACCGTCACCGCGCCGAACGCGGCCGCCACCGCCTCGCCGAACGCCTCGGCCAGGCTGCGGTGCCGGAACGGGAACGCCACCACCACGGTGTCGTCGTCCCCGGGCCGCCCGACCGCGGGCACCCGCCGGCGGATCCCCGTCGCGACCCGCCGGACCAGCGCCGCCGCCAGCTCGGCGACCGCCTCGGCCCGGACGTCGGAGCCGGGCAGGCCCACCGCGGCCGCCGTCGGAGCGATCACCTGCTGCCAGCCGAGCATCACGGCCGCGTCCGCGGCGAGCGCCGCCGAGGCGTCCAGGGTCAGCTTCACCGCGGGTCGGGTGAAGTACAGATTGGGTCCGGTCAGCACCCGCAGCTCCACCAGCACGGGCACGGGATCGCTGTGGTCGGCCGTCATGGGCGTAACCCTAACGGGGGCATCGTGGCTGGTCCGCGGCCCGCCTCCCGCGAAACCGGCGGTCGGGCCCCTACCGTCGACGGCCATGGGGGACGGGGCCGATCTGGTCGGCACGACGCTGGGCGACTACGCCCTGGGCGAGGTGCTGGGCCGCGGCGGGATGAGCACGGTGTACCGGGCACGCGACCGGCGCTCCGGCGCCGAGGTCGCCTGCAAGGTGATGCACCCACAGGTCAGCGCGGACCCCGCCATCCGGGCCCGCTTCGCCCGGCAGGTCTGCCTCATCGACCACCCGAACGTCATCCCCATCCACGAGATCGGCGAGGCCGACGGCCGCCTCTTCGTGGCCATGCGGCTGGTCGCCGGCACCGACGTGCAGACCACGCTGCGCTCCGGTGGGCTCCGCCCGGCCCGGGCGCTGGGCATCCTGTCGCAGCTCGCGCACGCGCTCGCCGCGCTGCACCGCCGCGATCTGCTGCACCTGGACGTCAAACCGGCCAACGTGCTGCTCGCCCGCGACCGCCCCGACCACGTCTACCTGATGGACTACGGCCTCCAGGAGCCCGCGCCCGCCGCCCGGGCGGACTTCGTCGGCACCCCCAACTACGCCTCACCGGAACACCTGCGGGGTGCGGCGATCGGGCCGCGCAGCGCCGTCTACTCGCTGACGTGCGTGCTGTTCGCGCTGCTCGCCGGGCGCCCGCCGTTCGCCGGTCGGCTCACCGAGGTCATCGGTGGTCACCTCCGTGGCCGGGCGCCGTCGCTAGCCGCCCTCACCGGACTGCCGGAGCGCATCGACCGGGTCGTCGCCGCCGGGCTGCACACCGACCCGCGGCACCGTCCGGGATGCCCGGTCGAGCTCGCCGACGCCGCCCGCAGCGCCCTCGTCGGCTGCTGACGCGACCCCCGCCGGACACCCGTCGTTTTCTTGCACTCACCCGACCAGAGTGCTAAACCTGAGGTTGGCACTCGGTGTGTTCGAGTGCCAGTCGACTCGATGAGTCCGAGCCCGCGGCGGGCTTCCTCGTTGAAGGCAAGCAGCTTTGCCAGGAGGTGTCCGTCCTCCAGAGCGGGTGTCCGCCGCCGGGCGGGAACGCTCCGGGGCGGGTGACATGGAGGTGAGGGTGGTGCGGAGCCGGCTGCGATG
>JBQGEH010000731.1:0-1985 GCA_052039515.1 Nakamurella sp.
GTACTGCTCTCAATGACGGGGGAATCGGACCGGGTAGCGGGACCGGGCGTCAGCCGCTGCTGCACGACCTGGTCACCTGCGTGGCCGCGCCCGTGGTGGCGCTGTCCGACCGCGGCGGCGACATCCGACCCGTCGGCGCGCAGGGGGTCTTCGCCGCCGATCTGCGCTGGGTGTCCCGGTGCGAACTGCGGGTGGACGACGCCGCCCCGGAGCCGGTCTCGGTGACCACCCCGGGTGCCGACAGCGCCGAGTTCATCGCGCTGGTGCGGTCTCTCGGCAACCCGGGTGCGGACCCGACGGTGTGGGTCCGCCGCCGCCGGACCGCGACGCCGACCGGTTGCCGGGAGGAGCTGACCCTGGTCAATATGTCCGACGCGCCGATCCGGCCGCCGATCACCGTGCTGCTGGCCAGCGACCTCGCCCCGATCGAGACGGTGAAGATGGGCGGGCGCCCGACGGCGGTCGAGATCGCCCCGGACGCAGGCCGTCTCGTGCTCTCGTCGGGCGCGGCCACCGGCGTCGTGGCGGCGCCGGGAGCCGACCTGGTCACCGGCGTCGACGGCACCACCCTGAGCTGGTCGTTGCCGGTCCCGGCCCGGTCGACCGCCACCGTCGGCTGGTCGCTGACCGTCACCGACCCGGAGGCGGCCGTCGTCGCCGCCCACCACCGGGTGCTGGAGCCGCCCGTGGTGACCGCCGACGACCGTCGGCTCGCCCCGCTGGTGGCCCGGTCGCTGGCCGACCTGCAGGGCCTGCAGATGGCCACCGCGGCCCGGCCGGACGACACCTTCCTCGCCGCCGGGTCCCCCTGGTACCTGACGCTGTTCGGCCGCGACTCGCTGTGGGCGGCGCGGATGCTGCTGCCGACCGGTACCGATCTCGCGCTCGGCACCCTGCGCACCCTGGCCGCCCTGCAGGGCACCACGGTCGATCCGGCCACCGCCGAGGAGCCGGGCAAGATCCCGCACGAGGTGCGCCGGTCGGTGTTCGCCCACGGCGACACCGTGCTGCCGGCCCTGTACTACGGCACGATCGACGCCACCCCGCTGTGGATCTGCCTGCTCGCCGACGCATGGCGCTGGGGGCTGCCCGCGGCCGACGTCGAGAGCCTGCTGCCCGCACTGGAACGCGCGCTGGGCTGGCTCGCCGACCACGGTGACTCCGACGGCGACGGCTTCCTCGAGTACATCGACCGCAGCGGGCACGGTCTGGCCAACCAGGGCTTGAACGACTCCGGCGACGCGCTGCGCATCGCCGACGGCCGGATCGCCGAAGGGCCGATCGCGCTGGCCGAGGTCCAGGGCTACGCCTTCGAGGCGGCCGTCAAGGCGGCCGCGCTGCTGGATGCCTTCGGTCGACCGGGCGGTGACCGGTGGCGGGCGTGGGCGGCGGCGCTGGCCGACCGGTTCCGCGGGACGTTCTGGCTGCGTGACGATCTCGGCCGGTACCCGGCGATCGCCCTGGACGGCGCCAAGGTCCCCGTCGACGCGCCCGCCTCGAACATGGGCCACCTGACGTCGACCGGCATCCGGTCCGCGGAGGAGGCCGCCGAGGTCGCGCTCCGGTTGGTGCACCCCAGCATGTCCAGCGGTCACGGGCTTCGGACGATGAGCGACCGCACCGGCGGCTACTCGCCGCTGAGCTACCACTGCGGCTCGGTGTGGCCGCACGACACCGCCATCGCCGTGCACGGTCTCGTCTCGGCCGGGCTGACGGGTGCCGCGGCGACCCTCGCCGACGGCCTGCTCGCCGCCGGATCGGCGTTCGAGAACCGCTTCCCCGAGCTGTACGGCGGGTTCGGCGCCGACGAGACCGGTACCCCCGTGCCTTATCCGGCGTCGTGCCGACCGCAGGCCTGGTCGGCGGCGGCCGCCGTCATGGTCGTGCAGGGCTTCCTCGGCATCCGCCCGGACGTCCCCGCCGGGGTGGTCGAGCTCCGGCCCGCCGCCGGCCTCGGGGCCATCCGGGTGTCCGGGCTGCGCCTC
>JBQGEH010000732.1:0-2869 GCA_052039515.1 Nakamurella sp.
GAGGGTGCGCTGCTCGCCGCGGCGGCCGTGCACGCCGACCGGGTGCTGCTGGCCGCCCACCGCGGGTCCGCCGCCGCCGCGGCGCTGCGGGCGGTGTCGACGGATGGGCCGGCCCCGGTGGCGGTGACCGTGGTGGAGATCCCGCCGCGGTTCGTCGCCTCGGAGGCGACCGCGCTGGTCCACGCGCTGAACACCGGCGACGCCCGGCCGACCGGTCGCCGCACCCGGATCTGGGAGTCCGGCGTCGACGACCGCCCGACGTTCCTCGCCAACGCCGAGACCGTCGCCCAGCTCGCCGTGCTCGGACGGGGCGGGCCGAACTGGTTCGCCGCCGTCGGCGACCCGGCGGAGCCGGGGACGGCGCTGGTCACGGTGGGTGGCGCGGTCGCGCGGCCGGGTGTGCTCGAGGTCCCGACCGGGACGCCACTCGGCTCCATCCTCGCCGTCGCCGGCGCTCCGGCCACCGGGTGGGTGCTCACCGGCGGGCTGGCCGGTCGGTGGAACCGGGTGGAGGAGCTCGTCGGCGTCGGTTTCGCGTTCGACGCGATGGCCGCCGCCGGCGCCTGCCGCGGTGTCGGGTCGCTCACCGTGCTGCCCGCCGACGGTTGCCCGCTGACCGAGACGGCCCGGGTCGTGGCCTTCCTCGCGGCGGCCGGGGCCCGGCAGTGCGGACCGTGCATGTTCGGCCTGCCGGCGATCGCCGCCGACCTGGACGCGCTCGTCCACGGCGACGCGGCGGCCCTGGACCGGCTGGGCCGCCGGCTGCCCGTCATCGACGGCCGCGGCGCCTGCGCCCACCCGGACGGCGCCGTGCAGCTCGCGGCGTCCGCGCTGGGGGTGCTCGCCCGGGATGCGGCGCACCTCGACCGGCACCTGCGCGGCGGGCCGTGCGGAGCGGTCGCGACCGTCCCGGTCGGTGCGGCGTGACCGGCGACCTGACCCTGCGGGTGGACCCGATCCGCTGCCGGGCCCACGGACTGTGCGCCGAGGAGCTGCCCGGAGCGATCGTGCTCGACGAGTGGGGGTATCCGCTGCTGCCGACGGGGCCGGTCCCGGCCGACCGGGTCCGCCGGGCGCGGGCCGCCGCGGCGGCCTGCCCGGTGCTCGCGCTGCGGCTGGAACGGGCGGGCTGAGCGGCGCACCGACGCGTCCCGGACGGGTGGTCCCGTCGCGCTCTACAGCGCGTAGATTGGTGCTCGGTCCGCATCACCGCCGTACCCGACGCCGACATCGGGTCGGCCCGACGGGTGTCGGGGGCATGATCGGACTAAGCTCGTGGCATTCCGGGTCACCCGGGACGTCAGTGCGCCGATCAGCTGGAGGAACCGTCAGTGACCGCCGTCGCTCCTCGCCCCGTGGTGAGCAGGCCGATTCCCGTCCATCGGCCGTCCCGAGGGACCAAGTTCCTCAATCTGTTGAAGACGACCGACCACAAGACCCTCGGTCTGATGTACATCACGACCTGTATGGCCTTCTTCATGATCGGCGGCGTCCTCGCCCTGCTCATGCGCGCGGAGCTCGCGCGGCCGGGCCTGCAGTTCCTGTCGACCGACCAGTACAACCAGCTGTTCACCATGCACGGCACGGTGATGCTGCTGTTCTACGCGACGCCGATCGTCTTCGGGTTCGCCAACTTCGTCATGCCGCTGCAGATCGGCGCACCCGACGTCGCCTTCCCGCGGCTGAACGCGTTCTCCTACTGGCTGTTCCTGTTCGGCGCGCTCATCGCGATGTCGGGCTTCTTCACCCCGGGTGGCGCCGCCGCGTTCGGCTGGACCGCCTACACCCCGCTGTCGTCGGTCGAGCACTCGCCCGGCCCCGGCGGTGACCTGTGGATCATGGGTCTGGCCGTCGGTGGTCTCGGCACCATCCTCGGCGCGGTCAACATGATCACCACGATCGTCTGCCTGCGTGCCCCCGGCATGACCATGTGGCGGATGCCCGTCTTCACCTGGACGATCCTGATCACCTCGCTGCTGGTCCTGATCGCCTTCCCGGTGCTGACCGCGGCCCTGTTCGGCCTCGCCGCCGACCGCCATTTCGGGTCACACGTGTTCGACCCGGCCAACGGCGGCGCCATCCTCTTCCAGCACCTGTTCTGGTTCTTCGGACACCCCGAGGTGTACATCCTCGCGCTGCCGTTCTTCGGCATCGTCTCCGAGATCATCCCGGTGTTCGCCCGCAAGCCGATCTTCGGCTACCGCGGTCTGGTGTTCGCCACCATCGCCATCGCCGCCCTGTCGGTCGCGGTGTGGGCGCACCACATGTTCGCCACCGGCTCCGTGCTGCTGCCGTTCTTCTCGCTGATGACGTTCCTCATCGCGGTGCCCACCGGTCTGAAGTTCTTCAACTGGATCGGCACCATGTGGAAGGGCCAACTCACGTTCGAGACACCGATGCTGTTCGTGGCGGGCTTCCTCGTCACGTTCCTCTTCGGCGGTCTGACCGGCATCATCCTGGCCGCGCCGGCGCTGGACTTCCACGTCTCCGACAGCTACTTCGTCGTGGCGCACTTCCACTACGTGCTCTTCGGAGTGATCGTGTTCGCGACCTTCGGTGGCATCTACTTCTGGTTCCCGAAGATGACCGGCCGGTTCCTCGACGAGGGCCTGGGCAAGTGGCACTTCTGGCTCACCTTCGTCGGCTTCCACGCCACGTTCCTCATCCAGCACTGGCTGGGTAACGTCGGCATGCCGCGCCGGTACGCCGACTACGTGGAGAGCGACGGCTTCACGTTCATGAACACCTTCTCCACAGTGGGGGCGTTCATCCTCGGGGCTTCCACGCTGCCGTTCATCTGGAACGTCGCGAAGTCGTTCCGGCACGGTGAGATCACCCACGCCGACGACCCCTGGGGCTACGGCAACTC
>JBQGEH010000733.1:0-3462 GCA_052039515.1 Nakamurella sp.
ACCTCGGGCGCCGGCACGGGCAGGCCGGCCACCGACCCCAGGTAGAGCCCCAGGCCCACCAGGCGGATGGTCTGGGCGAGCACCGGGTCGCGCACCTCGGCCAGCAGCGGCTCGTCCCAACGCTGGAACCCGGCGGCGAGGGCGGCGGCGGCGTCCGGACCCACGCTGTCGTCGGAACGCACGGCGGCGATCAGCGCGCTGGTCGCCGCCGCCTCCTGTTCCGACGCGGGCAACGCGAAGTCCAGGTAGGCGCGGGCGGCGCTCATGTGCTCCGTGCGGGCGGCCATCTGCGCGACGACGTCGGCCTCCGACTCGGCCAGCAGGGCCGCGTACAGGGCCTCCTTGGTGCGGAAGTGGTACAGCAGGCCACCCTTGGACAGTCCCGCCTCGGCGGCCACCGACTCCAGGGTCACCGCCGACGCCCCGCCCCGGGCGAGGACGGCGCGCAGTGCCTCGAGAATGCGCTCGCGGGTCGTGGTGGCCATCCGCTAGACTGTACCGGCCGGACGGTATGTAGCAGCCCTTCTCGCGTCGCGCGGTCTTCCGGCCACCAGCGGCGTTGGAGTGTGTTCCCGTGTTCGGCCAGTACGCGTCCATCCTGCGCTTCCCCGGCGCTCTGCTCTTCTCGCTCACCGGGCTGTTCGCCCGGCTGCAGCTGTCGATGGCGAGCATGGGTGCGACCCTGCTCATCGTCGCCGAGCGCGACTCCTACGCGCTGGCCGCGCAGATCACCGCGCTCTACGCCGTTTCCGGCGCCGTCATCTCCCCGCTGGTGTCGCGGCGGATCGACCAGTTCGGTCAGCACCGGATCGTGCCGCTGCAGCTGGCCGTGCACGTCCCGGCGATCCTGGGGTTGATCTTCGTCGCCACCCTCGACGGGCACACCCCGCTGCTGTTCGTCCTGGCCTTCGTCGCCGGCGCCTCCCAGCTGTCGGTCGGGTCGCTGGTCCGGGCGCGCTGGTCGAAGATCTACACCGGCACGCCGCAGCTGCGGACGGCGTTCGCGATGGAATCGCTGATCGACGAGGTCGTGTTCATCGCGGGCCCGCCGCTGGCCACGGTGCTGGCGCTGCAGGTCTTCCCGAGCGCCGCGCTGCTGTTCGCCACCGCTGTCCTCACGATCGGCTGCACCGTGCTGGTGCTGCAGCGCAGCACCCAGCCGCTGCCCAGCGGCCGGCCCGCGTCCGCCTCCGGGGGCAGCGCGCTGCGGCTCCCCGGAGTGGCGGCGATCGCCGGCATCTTCGTCCTGCTGGGCGGGGTGTTCGGCTCGTTCGAGCTGACCACCATCGGGTTCGCGGCGGAAAAGGGCGTGGCCGGCTGGACGGGCGTCCTGCTCGCCGTCTACTCCATCGGCTCGCTCATCGCCGGATTCGTCTTCGGCGCGCACACGTTCCGGACGCTGCTGCCCGGCCAGCTGCTCGGCTCGGCCGTGCTGCTCGGCGTGGTGAGCGCGCCGCTGGCGCTGATGCACACGCCGGTGCTGCTCGGGGTGGCGGCGTTCGTCGCCGGGTGCGCCGTGGCGCCGGTGCTGATCAGCGGCATGAGCCTGATCGAGCACATCGTGCCCGGACACCGGCTCACCGAGTCGATGACCTGGTGCAGCGGTGGGCTGTCGGTCGGCCTGGCCGG
This sequence comes from Nakamurella sp., assembly GCA_052039515.1. Classification (GTDB taxonomy): domain Bacteria; phylum Actinomycetota; class Actinomycetes; order Mycobacteriales; family Nakamurellaceae; genus Nakamurella. The sequence continues at coordinate 1,630 of JBQGEH010000733.1, forward strand.
CGGGCTGCTGCTGGCCGGCTTCATCGTGGACGCGGTCTCGGCGTCGACGGCGTACCTGGTCACGTCCGGCTGCGGCATCGGCGTGCTGGTCGTCGCCGTCGCCGTCCGGGGCACCCTGCGGCGGGCCTACGAGGGGTCGCTGGGTCGGGCCCGGGCCGTCGGGCTGGAGCCGGCGACCACGCACTGAGCGCGGTTCGGGGTCAGTCGGCGCGGGACGGTTCCGGCGGCCGCCGTGGGATCCACCGGCCCATCAGGGCGGCGGTCAGCAGACCGACCGCGCCGAACGTGCCGATCCCGACGCCCAGCGACGCGACGGCGGTGACACCGGACAACACCAGCGGCCCGGCGCCGGCGCCGGAGTCGGCCAGCAGCCGCCAGATCCCGAGGAACCGGGCCCGGTCGGCGGGTGGCGCGAGGTCGGCGCCGAGCGTCATCACCAGTCCGGAGCTGGCGCCGTTCCCGATGCCCATCAGCACCCCGACCAGGGTGAGCGTGACCGCGCTGTGGGTGAGCGGGACCAGCGCGTGTCCGACGGCCAGTACGGTCATCGCCGGGACCGCCCCGGCGACGCGGCCCCAGCGGTCCATCGCCCGGCCGGCCGGATAGAACAGCAGCATGTCCACCGCGCCGCTGATGCCGAACACCACGGCGATGGTGGTCGGCGAGAGCCCGAGGAACTGCCCCCACAGCGGGATGACGACCTGCCGGGTGGCACGGATCGCGCTGACCAGCAGCACCCCGACGCCCAGGGTGCGGAACGTCCGGCCGTGCTCCCGGGCCAGCGTGAGGCTGCTGGCGGTGGCCGGCGGGGGAGCGTGCGGCGCCTGGATGTCCGGTGCGAGCAGCAGTACCGCGACCGCGACCACGCACGCGGCGAGGTGCACCGCGTAGGCGGCCCACAGCCCGGAGTGGGCGACCACGAAGCCGCCCAGGAAGGGTCCGACGAACAGCCCGATCCGGTAGACGCCGCCCAGCGTGGACATGGCCCGGGCCCGCAGCCGGAACGGCACGGCCTGGGCGACGTAGGCCTGCCGGGCGAGCTGCCACACCGCGGTGCCCATGCCGGTGGCGAACATCGCGGCGGCGAACGCGGGCAGGTTCGGCGCCCACATGCAGATGCCCAGGGCCAGGCAGGTGATGGCGCCCGCGGCGACCATCGCCTTGCGGTCGCCGATGCGCGCGGCGAGCGCCCCGGCCGGGATGTCGGCGACCAGCTGCCCGACTCCGGCGATCGCCACCACCAGGGCGGCCTGGGCCGGGTTCGCGCCGAGCCGGGTCGCGGTGATGACGACGACCGGCGCGATGGCGCCCTGACCGACCGAGAACAACGCCGGCGGGACGAACGCGGTGAGCGCGATCGACCGCAACGTCACCGGCTGCTCGGCCGTCATCGTCCCCCTGTCCTTCGCCTGGCGAAGGATCATCCTCGCAGGCGTGTGGTGGGCGGGTGGTGGCGGTGTTCGTGGTGTCTGCGGTGGCGGTGGCGGTGGCGGCAGCGGGGCCGGGGGGCGGCGGGGCGTGGTGGCGGGCCGACTCCGTGACGGCTCCGTCCACTCCGCGACAGCTCCGGCTGCCCGGAACGGTCGCTGGGTCGATGGAACGGTCGCGGAGTGGGAGGCCGGTCCACTCGGCAAACGGCTGCGTCCACCTCGCGACAGCTCCGTCCACTCCGCGACAGCTCCGGCTGCCCGGAACGGTCGCTGAGTGGCTGGAACGGTCGCGGTGTGGGCGCAGGGGCGCCGGGCCGGTCCGGGTGTCGGTCTCAGCTGGTCGTGGTCGGCGGTGGAACGGCGACCGGTCGCCGGAGCGGGCGGCCGGCACCCAGGCCGAGCC
>JBQGEH010000734.1:0-3737 GCA_052039515.1 Nakamurella sp.
GACCACTTCCCTACCCGACTCGGGGAGGTTTTCGGTCAGTCGGCGCGGCGCCCGCGGGTCGGACGCGGCGCCCGGGTGGGACGTGGGGTCGGGGCGGTGGGGTCGGGTGCGGCGGCAGCGGCCCGCTCCTGGGTGGTCCAGGCCTGCTGCGCCCGGGCCTGCTGCGGACTCAGACCGGCCACCGCGGCGGCCCGCAGCCCGGCGGCCTTGCGGCCGTAGGTCCGCAGCGCCTGGTCGACCGCACCGGCGGTGTAGGTGACCGCCAGCCCGGGGTCCACCCCGAGGGAGGTGCCGACCTCGACGGCGTCCTGGTTGGCGCCCATTTACATGAACTGCCAGCCGTAGACGTCGGTATGCTCGGTGATCATCGCCTTGATCTGCGGCCGGGTGAACTCCTTCGAGGCGTTCTCCAGGCCGTCGGTCATGATGCCGACGATGACCGTGCCGGGCCGCTGGTCCTCCGGGAGCGCGGCGAGCCGGGCGCCGGTCGCGTTCACCAGCCGGCCGATGGCGTCGACCAGAGCGGTGCTGCCCCGCGGCACGAGGTCCAGCGGCGGAACGTCAGCCACCGGCACGTCGGTGTAGACCTCCTCGTACTCGTTGTCGAACTGGGCCAGCGACACCGTGCACCGTCCCGGGAGCGCGCGCTGCTCGGCGATGAAGGCCTCGAAACCGCCGACGGTGTCGGTGCGGATGGACTGCATCGAACCCGAGCGGTCGAGCAGGAAGGCGATGTGGGTGAAGTGCGCGTCGGTCATGGCGGGTTCCTCTCGGCGGGGGCGGACGGCGGGCGTGTGCGGTTCAGTCGTTGCGGCGGGGCCGGAACCGCATCGGCGCCGGCGGCTCGGACGGGGCGTAGGACCCGCGTTCGACGTCGTACCGGGCGCGTTCGACCCCGCGGGCGGACACCCGGCCGGACGCGTCGCCGTACCCGGCCAGCGCCGCGGTCCGGGCCAGCCGCGGACCGACGGCGTTCTCGCTCAGCCCGGCCAGCTGCGCGGCCGCCCGGATGGAGACGTTGCCGGTCAGGACGGTGCGGGCCAGCGTCTCGTCGATCGCGCGCGCCAACTGGTCGGCGGCCTCCCGCAGCAACGGCAGTGCCTGCGCCGGCTCGTCGATGCGGACGCCGTCCAGGGCGGCCCTGGCCTGCGCCAGGACCGCCGTCAGCGGGTCGGGTGGTGTCGTCATGCGGTCACCTTACCGCAGTTTCTGCGGATACGCACTCAAAGCCGATCCGCTTCTGTGACGGATCCATACCCCGGCACGTCAGCGCAGGACGATCTCCCAGTCCGCGGCCTGCGGCCAGAGCGCGTACCGCGGCAGCACGTCCGGCCCGCACGCCCGCGAGCCCAGCCCGTGCTGGGCGGCGTCGACGTACAGGAACAGTCCGCTGTCGGCCGGCAACTCGTGCGGGTGCCCGGCGACCGCCTGCTGCTGGGCGGTGTGTCGGCTCAGCTGGAACCCCGGACGGCGACCGGACCGGGGCACCGACGCGAGATCCAGCGCGCCCAGCCGTAGCTCACGCAGACCCGGGCGGTGCCCCGTCTCCTGCGGGCGGGCGTAGGTCACGTTCAGGTCGTCCACCGAGGAGGAGAACCGGCCCACCCGTGCGGCGGCCGAGCTGTCGGGATACGACTCCTGCGGCCCGGTGCCGAACCAGCTGACGTCACCGTCGGCCAGCTCGGCCGGCAGGTCGAACCGGACCCCGAGCCGGGGCCAGGTGCAGTCCCAGTCACCGAACGGCACGACGACGCACCGCAGGTGCACCCCGTCCGTACGGGCGGTCCAGGTGAAGGTGCTGTCCACGCCGACGGCGGCGTGCGCCGCCATCGACCGGACGCGGCGGACCAGCGTGTTGGCGGTGCGCTCGACGGACAGGGTGCGGTGCCGGAGCCGATGCAGGCCCCGCTCGTGCCAGCGGGCGGCCGACGACGGGGTGTCCGGGTCGCCGCGGCCGTCGGTGAGCGCCGGGTCGGCGGTCTCGTAGGAGCCCTGTCCGGCCAGCCGGTCGTTCTCGGTGGGGGCCCGGAACAACTCCAGCCGCGGCCCCGCGACCGGCAGCCCGCGCCAGCGCACCAGGCTGCCGTCCGCGTCGAACTCCGCGTACGCCGGCAGGTCCGCGGCGACCGGGACCGGGCGGACGGCGGGGGTGTGCACGGGGTGCTGGGTGCGGGCGACCACGAACCCGGCGGGTGCCCAGGCGACCCCGTCGGCCAGCGCCGCGGACACGGTGAGCCACCGCTCACCCGTCGGCGGCCGGACCTCGGGTGCGGGCAGCGGGATCCGGGCCGTGGCACCGGCCGGCACGTCCGGCAGCGCGAGAGAGCCCTCGGCGACGGGGTTCCCGTCGTCCTCCAGGGTCCACGCCAGAGCCAGGTCGGCGGTGCCGAGCGTGTGCCGGCGGTTGTGCACCACGAGCTCGTCGGAGTCCACGGTCAGCCGTACCGGCGCCCACACCGCCGCCACCTCGGCGAGCGCCGGGCTGGGTGTGCCGTCGGAGAGCACCAGACCGTCCATCACGAAGATGCCGTCGTGCACCTCCTCGCCGAAATCACCGCCATAGCCGTAGAACTCGACCCCGTCCGGGGTCCGGGTCCGCAGCCCGTGGTCGCGCCACTCCCAGATGAAGCCGCCGTGCGAGCGGTCGTAGCGGTCGATGAGCTCCTCGTAGTCGGCCAGCGAGCCCGGGCCGTTGCCCATCGCGTGCGCGTATTCGCACATCACGAACGGCTTCGAGCGCTGCCGGGCGCCGGCGGCCGGACCGATCTCGTGCACCGGCATCGTCTGTTCACCGCAGATCGACGAGATCTCCTCCAGCGTCGGGTACATCCGCGAGTAGACGTCGGTGTAGGACCCGTCGTAGTCGCCCTCGTAGTGCACCGGCCGGGACGGGTCCCGGTCGTGCACCCAGGCGGCCATGTCGGCCAGATTGCGTCCGGTGCCGGCCTCGTTGCCCAGTGACCACAGCACGATGGCCGGGTGGTTCTTGTCGCGCTCGACCGTCCGGGCGATGCGATCCAGCAGGGCGGGGCGCCACGCCGGGTCGTCACAGGGGTTGTCGCGCCAGTCGACCTCCCAGAACCCGTGGGTCTCCAGGTCGCACTCCCCGACCACCCAGAAGCCGAGCTCGTCGCACAGTTCCAGGTTGCGGGGGTGCGGGGGCTGGTGGGCGAAGCGGATGGCGTTGATGTGGTGCCGCTTCATCAGGTGCAGGTCGCGCACCACGAAGTCCTCGTCGAACGCGCGGCCGAGGTCAGGGTTGGTCTCGTGCCGGTTGACCCCGCGGAAGATCAGCGGACGGCCGTTGGCCAGCAGCCGGTCACCGACGATCTCGATCCGCCGGAACCCGATCCGCAGCGTGACGGTCTCCCCCGGCGACGCCACCGTCAGCTCGTACAGCCGTGGTGACTCCGCACTCCACGGGTCGACGTCGCCCACCTCGAGCGGCAGCACCTCGTGGGGTGCGTCCCAGCGTCGCCGCAGCCCCAGTTCCGGGATCGACACGGTGACCGGGAACGCGCCGACCGGCACGACATCGAGGATGCCGGTACCGGCGGCCGGGTCGTAGTCCGCGGTGACGCCGACGTCGGTGAGCCCGTCGGCGGGCCGGGCCTGCAGGGTGACACTGCGGAAGATGCCCGGCAGCCCCCACTGGTCCGGGTCCTCCAGGTAGCTGGCCGCCGACCACTGGTGCACCCGCACGGCGAGCACGTTCTCACCGTCCACCAGGTGCCCGG